>CAZSUK010000423.1:0-2931 GCA_964609355.1 uncultured Acidobacteriaceae bacterium
CTGGAAAATAAGTGGTTAGGGTCTGGGTTCTGTGGGCCTTACCCCTCGACGGGACCCGTGGGACGGGCGTAGAGTGTTGCACGAATTTCATTTCACATTAAGGGGGCTCCATGTTGAAGCCTTTCCTGATACTCACTGCCCTGGTACTCAGTGGCCTTTCCGCGCAGACGCCGCAGGAGCCGCCAGCCGCCACTCCCGCTCCGGCCGCGTCCAAAATCCCTCTGGAAGCCGTCAACGAACCCAACCCGGTGAAGGCAAGCGCCGAATCTCTGGGCCGAGCCAAAAAGATCTATGGCTACGAGTGCTCCATTTGCCATGGAGACGACGGTGGAGGGGGAGGCGACCTGGCCAAGAACATGAAAGCCAAAATGCCTGATTTCCGCGATCCCTCTACCCTAAAGGCGCATACAGACGGGGAACTCTTCTACATCATCAAGAACGGCAAAGGAGAAATGGAGGGCGAAGGGCAACGTGTCAAGCCAGAGAACACCTGGGACCTGGTGAACTATCTCCGATCCTTCTCCAAGCTGCAATCCGCGACGGCCGCTCAAGGACCGTCGTAGATTCCGTAAAACGAATTGTAAGAGATTGGGCTTTAGAGCCTGCGTGAGAACTCGATTTTGTCTAGGGGAACAACTTTACGGGGCGGCGCAAAAGCTCTGTTTTGTATCAGGGCACGACTTTAGTCGGGCCGTAAACGAGCGAGAAAATGTCGGGCTTCAGCCCTGGTGTGCGTAATTGATTTAGATCTTGTGTGGGAACGCGGTCATTGAGGAAGGGCACGGCTTCAGCCGTGCCATAAGTATCACGGCTATACCCGGCTTTAGCCGCTGAGGTACGTTCTTTCTATCCTCGAATTCTCTTCCGTGCTAAGAAAAAAATGCCCCTCAGGGGCTATTTAGCCCCTGCCATCGCACATCTCACGCGAACTGCCCGTCCGCAGGCAATTCTAAGCTCTCAACGGATGCAACCGCCGTCGAGTGCATGCGCTTGGCAGCAAACTATCTCAAACCCACACCTGCACCGCCACGCTAACCAGCTGATTTTGTTCGACATCTAACAGGACAATTGTGAGATTTATGCCTCGTGCGCGGCGCCCGGTTGATACGACCCCGGAACCAGCCGGAATGCGATGGCAATGCGATTCCAGGCATTGATGGTAGTGATAGCCAGAGTCAGACTCATCAGCTCTGCATCCGCGAAGTGCTTTCTCACCTCTTCGAACACATCGTCCGCTGCGTGGCCACGCTGGATATCCGTGATGGCCTCGGTCCACTTGAGCGCGGCCCGCTCTTTCTCTGTGAAAAAAGGCGCTTCTCGCCAGGCGCTCAAGGCGAACAGACGCTGTTCGGTTTCTCCGTGGGCGCGGGCGTCTTTGGTATGCATGTCGATGCAATAGGCGCAGCCATTCATCTGCGAAGCGCGGGTCTTGATCAGCTCTAATAGCTTTGGCTCGAGTCCGCTCTCCCGTACCGAGCGTTCCAGTTGGAACATGGCCTGCACGCCTTTTGGGGAGGCTTGTTGGTAATCGAGTCTGGGTTGCATAGTGGGGTGGGTCATGCGGTTCTCTCCTTTGGCAAATGCTGTAGTTTTTCCGGGTTCACCACGATGTAAACGGTGCGAATCTGGTCTTGCTCGATGTCGAGCACCAGGGCGGTTTGCGCCTCGCCGTTGCGAAAACCCAGAACCCCGGGTTGCGCGTTGATTTCCTCCAGCTGACGATTCAGGCCCTGGCCGCTTTTCTGCGCGATGCCGGCCAAAAAGCGTGCTACGCGATCTCTACCGAAGATCGGGTTCATGGCTGCGCGCACTCGGCCGCCGCCGTCTGAATAGGCAACAATTTCTTCGTGCAGCAGGTTCATCAAAGCAGCCACATCCCCGGTGGTCATGGCGCGGGCAAACTCCTCTGTCAATTGCCTCGCAGCTCGTGGCTGTGGTTCGAATCGTGGACGGCGCCGCTCGACAGCTTGTTTTGCCCGGCGAAGGGATTGCCTCGACGCCTCCTCGCTCTGGCCTACGATGTCGCCGATCTCTGCGTGGGAATAATCGAAGACTTCGTGCAGCAAAAACACTGCTCGCTCGAGCGGTGTCAGGCTTTCAAGCAACACCAGGAAGGCCATGGTGAGCGACTCGGAAAGCTCTGCTGGATCGTTGGTAGCGGTGGTGACCACGGGTTCCGGCAGCCAACTGCCGACATATTGCTCCCGGCGGACCCGGGCTGATTCCAGGTGATTGATGGCCAGCCTGGAGATCACGGTGGTTAAAAATGCGCGCGGAGTCCGAATATCGTCGTGTGAGGCTTGGCGCCATCGCAAATAAGTCTCCTGCAGCAGGTCTTCCGCATCGGCCGCGCTGCCTGTCATGCGGTAGGCAAGTGAAAAGAGATACTGGCGGTGCTCCGAGAACGTGCTTTTGTCATCCGCTTCCATCTGCAAAGTATGACCGAACAGGACGAGCGGACGTGACAGGATGTGAAGGTGCGGAACGGAGAGAATTTCCAGTAATGGTTTTCCAGGGACTGGCCCGGACGACCGGGCGGCTTTGCCGTTGGCGGTTGTCGGCATTCTCTGTTCTGTTAAACTGAATTGGTTGTTTGGGGACGTAGCTCAGTTGGTTAGAGCGCTGCCCTGTCACTAAACTCTACTGTTTTCATGCACTTACCCTCCATGCTGTCCGCTCTGCTGTCCATTTGACCGAAATTCCTTCCTGGTTTATTTCCGAGTCATGATCCCCTCGAGGTTTGGGACATGGCCAGGGCGAAACAATACGCGGATCGCGTCAACGTCATCAAAAGAATCAAAGTGAACGGCAAGTGGCCGTTCGCCCCCGTGGTCGAGCGTAATGGCAGGATCGTCCGCGATCGTGTCTGGGTCTCGGGACACGAGGAACACCACCCCGAAGGACGGTACTATCTGGAGTGGTATGAGGGAG
>CAZSUK010000424.1:0-3671 GCA_964609355.1 uncultured Acidobacteriaceae bacterium
GCTTGTCTTTGCTCCAGGTGAAGGATCATCCCGGCGCCCTGATCCAACAACTGCTGCGCCAACCGCTCTCCTAAGACTTCAGGATCGCTATGCCGCTGCTCAGCGCCGATCATTTGTTGTCCGTCAGCGGACGCGACCACGGCAAGCATCGACAACTCGTCGCCAACACGGTGGCAATAAGCACCGATAGGGACCAGGCACCCGCCGCCCAGCGCCGCCAGGCACTTCCGTTCCGCAGTAATCGCCCGCCGGGTCTCACGGTCATCGAGCGGCTGCAACGCAGCCCGAATCAGGCCATCCCCTGCTCTGCACTCAATGGCCAGCGCGCCTTGCCCGGGTGCAGGACACAATACCTCCGGCGAAAAACGTTCACGGATAGCAGCCGTCTTCTCCAGCCGATCGAGCCCGGCGGCCGCCAGGATAATCGCATCCGCTTTCCCCTGCCCCAGCTTCGCCAGGCGAGTGTCCACATTGCCGCGAAATTCGACGTATTCGAGATCGGGCCGCCGCGCCCGCAACTGCGCCTGGCGGCGCAGGCTGCTGGTGCCCACGACCGCCCCCGGAGGCAGCGCATCCAGTCCGCTGAACCGTTCCGATACCAGCACATCGCGCGCATCGGCTCGTGGAGGAATTGCCCCCAGCGCGAACGGCTCTCCCAACTCCGTAGGCAGGTCTTTCAGGCTGTGCACCGCCAAGTCGATGGTCCCCGCCAGCAGAGCCTCTTCTATCTCCCGGGTAAACATCCCCTTGGCCCCAACCGAGGCGAAGGATATGTTCTGCATGCGGTCGCCGGTGGTGCGAATGATTTCAATCGAAACCTCATGTCCCAGGGCACGCAATGAATCAGCAATATGATTTGCCTGCCATAACGCGAGCTGAGAGCCCCGCGACCCAATGCGGATCAAAGCAGATCGTCCTCGCCCTCGTTCTCGCGGGATCCGGTTGTTCCGAAGGCTTCACGGATGGCTTCCACTGCGGCCGTGTTTCCCTCGCTGGCGGCAGCCTTGATGGCCTGCACCGGTCGATGGAGAAACTTGTTCACCAGGCTTCGGGTCATGGCCTCAACCGCCGTTTGCTGTTCCGCAGAGAGGCCCTGAAGGCGGTTTCCCACCCGGCGCAATTCTCCCAAGCGTATCTGTTCTGCGGACTGCTGCAACTGCACAATCTCCGGCGCCACGTTCAGCGCATGCAACCGGCGCTGATACTTATCAACCTCGGCCAGGATCATGGCCTCGGCGAATTCTGCTTCGCGGCTGCGTTCCTTCATGTGCGACCCGGCGACCGATTGCAGGTCATCGATGTCATAAAGGAAAATGCCGTCCAGCTTATTCACTTCAGGATCGACGTCACGCGGTACAGCGATGTCGATAAAGAACATCGGCCGGCCACGCCGCAGTTGCAGAAAGTGTTGCGCGTGCTCGCGGCGAAAGACCGGCCGGGCAGCACCGGTCGAGGTGATGATGATGTCGGCCTGGTCCGCACTTGCGTAGAGGTCGTCAAAGCCAATCGCGCGCCCTCCGAAGCGGTGCGCCAGCTGCTCGGCGCGTTCGTAGGTACGATTCGCAACCAGCACGCTTGCCGCGCCCTGGCTCATCAGGTGGCGGGCGGCTTGCTCGCTCATCTTTCCCGCGCCCACGAGAAGAATCTTTCTGCCTTCGAGCGACCCAAATATTTTCTTTGCCAGCTCCACCGCCACCGAGGCGATCGAAACCGAGGAGCTGCCGATCTGGGTCTCGCTGCGCACCCGCTTGGCGACCACGAAAGCACGCTGCAGCACCTTGTCCAGGTGACCCCGGATAGCCCCGGCGGAACGCGCCGCCAGGTAACTGCTCTTCACCTGGCCGAGGATCTGAGGTTCTCCAATGACCATCGAATCAAGACTGCAGGCAACCCGAAACAGATGGCGGACGGCATTCTCCTGCCGGTACTCGTAAATGTGTGGAGCAACTACGTCGCGCTCGATGTCGAAATAGCTCTCGATAAACTGCAACAAGTGCGGCGCATCTGGCTGCAGGCTGGTGAGTAGCTCCACCCGGTTGCAGGTGGAAAGAATCATTCCCTCTACGACTCCCGGCGCTTGCAGCAGTGAGCGGGTCGCTTGCTCTAGTTGCTCCGGGGCGATCGCCAGCCGCTCGCGCAACTCCACCGGCGCCGTCTTGTGATTCAAGCCCAACAGGACGATGTTCATGGCGCGGTGAACCTATGGACCGAGCTGAACTGATTCGCTGCCCAGACGCTGATGACCACCAGAAACGTGAGGCTGGAAAGGTAGACGGCACGTCTTCCTCTGAGCCCGGCCTGACGGCGAACGAAAAGCATCACCAGGTACAGCCCCCACATGGCGAACGAGAGCAGCACCTTAGGGTCTTTAAAGTACGCTGGGCCGACACTTTCCTGGGCAATCAGCGATCCGGCGAGTAGCCCCAGGGTCATAAAGGGAAAGCCGATCAGCAGCATGCCAGAGGCGATGCGTTCCATGGTTTCCAATGGCGGCAGCCACGACAAAAAGTCGACATGGCTTTTATTCTTCAGGCGTCGCTCCTGCACCAGGTAGAGGAAATTGGCGAACAGGCTGAAAATGAGCGCGGCATAGGCCGCCAGCAAGGCGACAATGTGCAGACCTAGCCAACCGCTACGGATCTCAGGAGAATGAAAGGTCCAGTGGTCCTGGCCCATGGCTGGCTCCAACACCAGCAGCAGTGAAAGCGGCAGCGCAAAAATGCCGAAGGACACAGTCCGGTACAAGACTGCGACCAGCAGAAAGGCTGCGCAAATCAGCAGGGCGAGCAATGACTGCACCTCGTGCATCCCCACCGGCAGTGAATGGTGAGACGCGGAAAGCATCTCGACCAACGAGACGAAATGGAAGAAAAAGGCTGAGACGGCCGCCGGGACGCAGATCTTCTTCCACCCGGGCCGGTTATAAAGCACCGCAGGCAGTGCAGAAATACTCGCAACGGCATAAAGAAATGCCGCAACCCGTAACCACAGTAGAAACATGCCAATTCCCGCAACATTTAAGTATAACCGTCCGCTAGCCAGCCTTGCCGCTTGCCGAATCCCCACAAAAAGCACCTAGAACTTTGACCCTGTTCAACTTCGGCCTATTCGCCGCTATTGACACCCAGCAACGTACATCCTTTTCAGAGACCTCGACCTCACAGCCGATAGAGGTATTTTGATCCGCTTCGCAGCGGCCAGAGTTCCCCACCTTAACGCTTTCGAAATTGGAGATTAAAAAATGGATTATCGTGTACGCGCCGGAGAAATACCGGAAGATCAAACGACCGCAATCATGGAAAGCTACTCCGCCAAGCTGCCCAGCAGCTTTTTCCTTGGCGCCGCCCTGGCTTCCATTTTGGGCTCCCTCATCCTTAAGACCACCGGCAAAGACCACCATGCACTGTTCGTCGGACAGTGGGCCGCCCCCTTCCTTCTGCTCGGGATCTACAACAAGATGGTCAAGCAGCATGGATCCGATTCAAATGTGAATGAGGAATCCCGGCTCGTCGCCTAAGCCCTCCTCCTGACCCCGTTTTCCTCGTCTTTTGGAACGCCGGCATGTCATTCACGATATGCTGGCGTTTTCCATGTCTACTCTTCCTCCAGCTCCAGCGGCCGACGCGACCACCACGCCACTTATGCGCCAGTACGCAGCCGCCAAGCAGCAG
>CAZSUK010000425.1:0-4641 GCA_964609355.1 uncultured Acidobacteriaceae bacterium
CGGTCCGGTCGATCCCCGCAGCGATGTGTATTCGTTGGGAATGGTGCTTTACGAGCTGCTGAGCGGCGCGCGACCCTACCGCCTGAACGCCCAAGCCTCGAGTGCGGTGCTGGGACGGAACGTCGCCACGGCCGATGTAAAAAGACCCAGCACGCAGCTCACCCCGCAAGCGAGCATGGCTCGCGCCTCGACCGAGGATCAGCTGGCGCGCAAGTTGCGGGGCGACTTGGATGCCATTGTGCTCAAGGCGCTGGCGAAGGAGCCGGCCGAGCGATACGACGGTGCCGCCGGCATCGCGGAGGACCTGCGACGCTACTTGCGCGAGGAACCCATCGAGGCGCGATCAGCCCCGGTCCTGGATCGAGCCCGAAAGTTTCTGCGCAGAAATAGAGCGGCAGTTTGGCTGGTAGCTCTAGCGGCCGTCGCCGTTCTCGCGGTCGTTGGGGTCGACCGCCTGATTCTGCCGAGGCATGTCGATCAGGCCGTAGCAACATCTTCCTTCGCGGCGCCAGCGCGTTCGGTGGCGGTACTACCGTTCGTCAACATGAGCTCCGACAAGGAACAGGCCTACTTTTCGGACGGACTCACCGAGGAGTTAATCGATCTGCTCGGCCGAGTACCGGATCTGCGCGTGCCCGCGCGGACCTCCAGTTTCTACTTCAAGGGCAAGGACGAGACGATCGCGAACATCGCGCTGCAGTTGAGGGTGCGGTATGTACTCGAGGGCAGTGTGCGCAAGTCCGGTCAGCGACTACGCATCACCACGCAGCTGATCCGCGCCGATAACGCTTATCTCCTATGGTCGCAGACTTACGACCGGGACGACTCGGACGTCTTTGCCGTGCAAGACGATATCGCCAAGGCGGTCGTCGCCGCGCTGCAGATAAAACTCGCGGCAGGACTGCAGGACACAGGCTCTCGCGGGACGACCAGCACCGAGGCGTATGAGCAGTACCTGCTGGGCAGACAGTTTCATCGGCGCGGCAGCCTCGAAGGCTATCGCCTCGCCGTCGCGGCATACAGCAAAGCCATCGCGCTCGATCCGAACTATGCGGCGGCGTATGCGGGCCTGGCGCTTGCGGAGGCGTACCTCTCAGATCTCACCGGCGACACGACGGAGGGGATAAAGCGCGCACAACAGAGTGTCGACAAGGCCATCGCGCTCGCGCCGACGGATGCCATCGGCCATGCGGCGCGTAGCTTTATACGAGCAACGTGGCTCTGGGACTGGTCCGGTGCGCAGGCGGATATCGAGAAGGCACTCATCTTCGATCCGCGCGACAGTGACGTTCAGCACCGGTATGCGTCTCTGTTGGACTCCGTGGGTCGGCTGTCGGAGGCGATTGCAGCGCAGAAGCGCGCGGTCGAGCTCGATCCGCTGTCGAGTAATGCCTGGGAGAATCTCGGACGCTATTACACCGATCGAGGGGATTACGCCGAGGCGGACGCCGCGCTCGGTCGAGCGATCGACATCGAGCCGACTTCGGTGTTTGCGCTTAACAACCTCGGCACGCTGCGCTTGCTTCAGGGCAAGGGCCAGGAGGCGCTGGCGGCCTTCCAGAGGATAGATTCGGGGGCATTCCGGCTATACGGAATCGCCATGGCGCAGCACACACTGGGGAATTTGAACGAGTCGCGGCAGGCGCTCGAAGAGACAGTGGCGAAGTACGCGCAGCAAAATGCGTACCAGATTGCCGAGGCATTTGGATGGTGTGGCGAGAAGGAGCAGGCGTTCGAGTGGCTGGAGAGGGCCTATCAGCAGCGAGACGGCGGACTCTCGGAGATCAATGACGACCCCACGCTGAATTCGGTGCATGCTGATCCGCGCTACAAGGCGCTGCTGCGCAGGATAAACTTGACGGAGTGAGGCGCAAGAGTCCGGCGCAATAACCGTTGTCGCGGACCCAAAACGGCCTTGAACGTCCGGCTAGACGCCGACTGAATTAGATCCGCAATAAGGATTATCCTCTGCGTCATGTCCATTCCCGCGCGCGTGCATTTCTGCTGGATCGGCCCGCAGCTAAGCTGGGCCTACGCCTTTGCCCTGCTCTCGGCGGCGGCGCAGGCCGGCATGGACGAGGTGGTGCTTCACCATACCGATGAGCTTGAGGAAGGCGCGGTGCTCACCGCGTTGCGGAGCACGGCTGGGATGCGCCTCGAGCGAATCGACGCGCGCGACTTGCTGGCTGAGGCCGGGGCCAGGCTTGGCCTTTCCGGCGTGCTCGCCGACATTTACGCAAACCTGGCGAGTCCGTCGCAGCGCTCCGACGTGCTGCGCGCGGCGATACTTTATCTGCAGGGCGGCATTTATCTCGATCTCGACACTGTCACCGTGGCTTCGCTGCGCCCGCTTCTGGAGGCGCCGCAGTTCATCGGCACGGAATATATCGTGTGGCCGCATTGGGTGCGCAGTTCACGATCCTGGAAAGTGTTGGCAAAGTAGTTGGCGCTGGATGTGCTGCGCTCCGGCTTGCGCGTGTGTCCTGGTGGCTGGCGCGGCTTCCGGCATGTGGAACACTGGTATTTCAAGGGCATCAACGGCGCGGTGATGGGCGGCCCCGCGGGCGCGCCGCTGTTCGCCGCCGCTTTGATTGCCATGGCGGCGCTGCCGCCGGCGCGCCGGAGCCAGCCGTACGCGTTGGGACCGGATCTTCTGCAGAGTCTCGTTGGCCAATTTTCCGGCGTTGAACTGGTTATTCATGAACCAGGTGTTTTCTATCCACTGGCGCCGGAGATTTCGACTCATTGGTTTCGAAGCGGGCTAACCAACCTGGATCTGGCGTTGCGGCCGCAAACGCTGGTCGTGCATTGGTATGCCTCGGTGCGCAGCAAGCCCTACATCGCGCCCATTGATCCTAACTATGTGCGTGCGCACCGCAATACCCAGTTGTATAGCGCCATGGTCAGCCGGGTCTTACCACAAATAGCAATGGAGCCAGCACCCATCGGCAGGACCACAGTCATATCTGATCAGCGATCAGCGTAGTTAGCGGTCTGCGGTCTGCGAGCTGCCGCGTCAGAAATGTCGCGAGAGATACAGGGCCAGCCACTGGATCCTGTAGAAGGTTTCGGGCCGTGTACCGTGGAAATCCGAGGCGAGCACGTGATCCCGCGCCAGGTTATCCCCGTAGCTACCGTCCAAGTCGAGATCCCAGTGCCGCCAGATATCGCGCCACTGCACGCTGAGTCCGGCGTAGAGCGAGGTTGCCGGGGTGATGGTGCTGTAGCGCGCGGCACCCACGAACAGCCCGAGCGCCAACGGATTGTCGAAGCGGTAGCGCCAGTCGAGGGCACGGAAGCCGATCAGGTAATGACCGTCGACCCCCCCGTCGTACTCGACACGGGCGCCAAAGTCGTTGTGCTCGGAAACGGCCCGGCGACCGCCAAGCGCGAGGTGCGCACCAAAGTCGGGGCTGCTGGTTTCCGAGGGCAACGGCGCTATGGCGGTGACCACCCGGTTGACGTTGCCGCCGATATCCACAAACCACTCGGCGCCCGGCGGCGGCGTGGCCGCACTGGTCTCATCCTCATCGTCGGTATCGTTGTCGACCTCGTCACGCGTGCGCGAATCGCCACCGTAACGAACGAAGCCGGAGAGGCGTGCGAAGTTCTCGCCAAAAACGTCATGGCCGCCCTCCGCCTCGCCGCCGAGGGTCAGCCCCTTCCAAGGCCGGGTGTAGCGCACGGACACATCGACATAGTGGTGATACGGGTAGGCCTTATCGGCCGGATCGTATACCCGGTTGTCGCCACCGAAGTAGTTCTGGTTGGTGAGCAGGCGCACTCTTTCTTCGAGGTAACCACCGAACGGCGGCGACCAGCCGACACGCAGCATCTGGCTGCGAGCACCCACGCCGTCGCCGAAATTACGCTGTTGGGCGCCCCAGGCGCCGAGCACTATTTGGTCCTCGGTCATACCGTACAGAAAGATATTGTGCGTGTACCAGATGTTCGACCACTCGGAGATCTCGTAGGTGACGTCGAAGCGTTTGAAGACACGCGGAAAATCGATGCCGCCGGACATCATCGGGCTGCCGAGCAGGAAGGCGCCGCCGAGCTCGGTGTCCTCGCCCGCATACTGAAAATACAGGGCGAACGGCACGCGCGTCGGTGATAAGAAGCGCGTGACGTACGAGGCCTGCTGGTTGCCTTGGTTCTGCGCCAGACCACTTGGCGTGAAGAACTGCCGCGCCACGAAGCTGGCGGAAGCCGGCAGACCTGCACCGCCACCGAACTCCAGATTGCGGTTGATGCCCACCGACCAGCCGGGAAATGGTTCGATGGAAAACTGGCTTCCGAACAGCCTCGGCTGCCCTACCTCCAGGACCCCATTGTATAGGATGGGCTGGGAGCTTAGTTTGGTCAGGAAGAACTCGTACTGGAACCCCAGGCGCGTCAGCGGTTCCCAGTTCGAAAGCGTGATCGACGGCGTCGTCGGCGCCTCGGTGGAAATAAGCGCACTGGTATCGGTGAGCGGCGAGAGCCAGTGAGCGCGCCAGCCGACGTCGATCTGCGCCCAGCTAGTGCCGAGGGTCAGCATCGAGCCGATCGGTACCGTCCGCCCGCTATAGCTGATCGCACCGGCGCTGGCCAGGACATAGTCGGTCGGCTGTACGAAAGCGGCGATCGACAGGTCGTAGT
>CAZSUK010000426.1:0-3582 GCA_964609355.1 uncultured Acidobacteriaceae bacterium
CGTCGTGTCGCCGCGAACATCCCACTGATTGCTGTTGAAAATGCCGGTTCCGGTGCCCGCGTAGTTGCTGGTGAGACCGTTATCGGTGGTGAAGGTGTTGGGGACTTTGCCATTGGCTAACAACAACTTGAACAGGTTCAAGGCTTGAGGAGAGAGCTGACTCAGGGGAATGATGTTGTTCGGGTACGCTACGGGCGTTCCGGTCGAGTTGTTATACAGCTGGTGGCCGGGAACGGCCAGGTATTGGCTAAAGTCGCAGCCAGGCGTTCCGTTCGATGCGGTGGTTGCACCAGTGCAACTCTGCAACGCCAGCATCGATGGCACGGTACCGAGTCCGGATGATCCCACCTTCTGGCGCACACCCTGGTAATCGCCGAAGAAGAACGCTTTGTCCTTGAGGATTGGGCCACCGATAGAACCGCCAAATTGGTTCTTTAGTCCGCCCGGGTAACCGGCAGCCTTGGTCACTGTAAACGGGTCACGCGCCAGGTTGGCATTGCTTTCACGATTGTCGAAGAGAGTTCCGTGGAAGGAATTGGTGCCCGATTTGGTTTGAACTGTTTGCACCGAGGCGACGGCCTTGCCGAACTCCGCGTCGAAATTCTGGGTGGCAATCTTAGCCTCAGACATGGACTCGTAGTTGGGATTAATGACGATGATGCCAAGAATGGCATCCTGATTGTCGGTGCCGTCCAAGGTATAGTTCACGCCGCCGAAGGCTTGACCATCGATTTGGATCTGCTTGGAACCCTGCGGATTTTCCGATGCCGCGTGGGCCCAACCCAGCTGTACCGCGCCGGGCAACAGTAGCTGCAGATTGGCGAAGTTATGGTCTGGAATGGGTAATGTCTCGAGGTCCTGCGCCGAGTAAGTGGTGGCCACATCGGCGCGGTCGGTCTTGAGCTGTGGGACCGTGTCCGCATTGACCGTGACTACTTCGCCGGCGGTGCCGACGGTTAGGACAATTGCGACGTTGTCGGAGCTGTCGGCATTGACCTGGATGTTATTTTGCTCGTATTTCTTAAAGCCTGGCTGGTCGACCGTTACGGAGTACTGGTCGGGAATCAGGTGGTCGACCCGGAACTCGCCGCTTTCGTTGGCGTTTACGGTGACCGTAACTCCCTTGGAGGTATCAGTGACCACAACGGGCGCATTGGGGATCAGCGCACCGGTCGCGTCCGTTACTGTTCCGTAGATGGCTCCGTAGACAGCCTGCCCGAATACGTTACAGGGTAAAAACGCTATGGTGGCTAATACGGCAAGGCAAGCCCCTCTGATCCGATTCATCGCATACCTCCAAAAGTTGACGCCATTGCCTGTTATTTGACATAACAGCTTTGTTTGAACTGCAAACATGCTTTGCCTGCAATACAGAGCAGCTGCAGGCGCATTTTTTCGTCGGCTGGAAAGTATCGGAGCCGATGAATGACTGTCAAGGTCTTTTTGCGGGCTGTCTCCTGGAAGACACGCGGTTGACTACGGCAAAGCCTGTAAAAGGGGGTCCTTTTACAGGGCTCCTGACCGGGTTCCAAACCGGAAAACGGGATCGCCAGCCGGCGTCCGGAGGCAGTCCTGGCGCCTTTTATGGACGGTAGGGGCCCCGAGGTCCGGTGGTGTGCAGAAATTCCCCTTTAGACTTCTAACGGAATGAAATTCGAGTATTTATGATTTCGATCTCAACCCAAGGCCCCACTCACGTGCTTTGGGTGTTCCTGGCGATCATGGCGACTGTCCCGCCTCTTAGCGCCCAAAAAGCTTCTCCTGACCTGAACGAGGCGCGATCTGCGATGGCCGCCGGTATCGCCGCTGCCAATTCAGGCAACCTGGACCAGGCCAGGGTTGCATTCGAACGTGCGGTTAAGCTAGCCCCCAACGTGTCTGCAACCCACGCCGCGCTCGGCTCTGTCCTGCTCTCGCAAAATCAAATGACAGCTGCACTCCAAGAACTAACCCAAGCCCATGGGCTTGATCCCGGAGACGTCTCGATCGACCTCAACCTCGCCCGGGCAGAGGTTGAGACGGGCGGATTTGAAAGCGCGGTTCCCCTGTTTCGCGCTGCCCTCGCGAGCTCGCCACCACCGGTCTTATCGGAAGACGAATCGCTGGCCTATGCCAGGGCGCTCGCAGGTACCGGCGACCTTAACTCGGCGGAGAACACGCTGCGGAACGCGCTCACCGCGGCACCCGATTCCGCCCGGCTTAACGACGCTCTCGGCACTTTGCTCGCACAGGGCGGTCAACTCGACCAGGCATTGCCTTTCTTTCGCCACGCGATCGCCGTCGATCCGACATTCGCCCGCGCACAATATCATCTCGGCGCAGCCCTGCTAGCGAACGACCAGCCACAGGAGGCCCTCGCCCCCCTGGGGGCCGCCGCAACTGCTACACCCAACAGCTTTGACGTCGAGCTGCAGATCGGCTTGGCCCTATCCGCGCTGCATAAAGACACAGAAGCGCTCTCCCATCTGCGTCGCGCCGCGGAACTGCGGGCCTCGACCACGCCGCCGGCTCCCATTTACTCCCTGGCCCTGGCTCTGCAGGCAAGCGGAGATGCCAAGTCCGCGCTGCCGCTGTTCGAGCTCGCTCTCACCGATGCCTCGGTCGCCAACAGCTCCGCGCTCATCAATGATGCGCTGGCTCACGTGCAGACCGGCGACGCAACCGGCGCCCTGCCGCTGTATAACCGCGCGCTGGAAGCCGGCCCCGACAGCGCCATCCTCCGCGAGGACTTCGGGGTGGCGTACCTGCAACAGGCCGATCTTGGGCACGCTATCGAGCAGTTCAAGATGGGCCTTTCCCTGGAGCCCGAAAACGCCCACCTCCACTACGACCTTGGCCTGGCTCTTAAGCTCAAAGACGATCTCCCCGCTGCGATTCCCGAATTCGAACGTTCCGCCCAACTCGACCCAACACTCCCTGACCCGGCCTATACCCTGGGCGTCATCTATATGCAGCAAGGGAAATTTCCTGAGGCCGCTGCCCAACTTCAGCGGGCCACAACTCTCCAGCCCGCCAACGGCGACGCTTGGGCGCTGCTGGGCAGCGTGCTCAAGGATTCCGGTGATCCCAAAGGCGCGACGGAAGCGCTGCAGCGAGCCATTGCTCTTGAGCCCAACCAGCCCAGCCTGCATGTGCAACTCGCCGCACTGGAATCCCAGGCAGGCGACAGAGAGGCCGCAGCCGCGGAACGCAAGGTCGCCGCTGACCTCAGCCGGGAAGCCAACAGCCGCCAGCGCGCCGGTTTCGCGCTCAATAGCGGGCGTGCCCTGCTGGAGCAAAACAAGCTGGACGACGCTATCTTACAGCTCAACACCGCTGCTCAGGCTGACCCCACTCTCGTGGAGCCGCACAGCCTTCTCGCCGAGGCCTACGGGCGGCAGGGTAAATCTGCTGATGCTGCCGTCGAGCGACAACGGGCCAGCGCAATCGAGCGAAAAGGCGCGGGTGGCGATAGTCATCCGTGATTCACAGTTAGGGAATCCCCACTGTCGAAAAACATCTCCAAGAAAGGCCCGCTGAACCGCAGATCTCTCCACTGCGCTGCGCTCCGGTCGAGATGACAAAGGGGAGGACGGTACTTTC
>CAZSUK010000427.1:0-5088 GCA_964609355.1 uncultured Acidobacteriaceae bacterium
GCTGTTGCCGCTGGCGTCTATGATCAGATCATCCTTGCCGAGACGGAACTTTCCAGTCTTCTCGCCGGGCTCGAAGAGGCCTGCCGGTGCAAAGTAGGTCCAGTCCGCGTCGCTCACCTTGAGATCCTTATAGACCTGCTCGTGAGATTTCGCGATCGGTAGAGCAGGTTCGGGAAGGTGACCGCTTGCGATAACCGTGACACCCGGCGCGACGAATAGACCTCCGGCTCCTCCAACCACGAGCAAGCGCTGCTTGTTTTTCTTGGCCGCATCTGTGATCCGCTTGGTCGTGCCGATGATCTGATCGGTGTCATCGTCAGGAGGCCGATAGGCACTCACTACGACATCTGCACCCTTCAGGGCGTTAACCAACTGAGTGACGTCGCTCAAATCGCTACTTGCGACCTCGAGCCCATCCGTCGAATGAATTTTGTTTTGAGAGCGAACAATCGCCCGAACGTGGTGGCCGCGTTTCAGCAATTCAGCCGTGATCTTCGACCCTGCGTTGCCTGTTGCTCCAATGACTGCGACTTTCATAATCTAACCTCATTTAGGATTTGCGATCCCTCGCATCCACAACACCAGATGCCTCAACCCTCAAAGAATATTCGCCGAGGGTAGGGAAACGGTACGATTCACGCAAGAATCTGTAAAGGCCAGCACGAAACTGAAAAGGAACAGGTGCCTGTCCAGCGCCCCGTGCATTTAGAACGACAAAACAATCAGGACGGCAGGTTCGGTCGACTCGTTGAGAACGAGCGAACTATCCTGCAGGCTGGTCAAAAGAAAGCTGTGCGACGAATTGTTCCAGAGCCGGTCCCGCGACCTCTCTGAGAACCGGCAGAAGGGAGACCATCTGGGCAATTTCTAAGCGGTTCGGAAACATTGGTAGCGATGCTACCACTCTGCTCGCCTGAAGGGGGCGATTTTGTAATTCACCCCACTTACCGCTGCTAAGTCTGGGCGGCCCAGTACCCAGTTATCTATGACCATAAGCCCGATGACGGGACGGCCCGGATTACCCGCGAACTATGTCCTGGGGTAATCCCAGTTGGTTTTGCGGGACTGTCTTTTTGAGCTAAGGCGTACCGGGACTCATCCGCGGCCGATGAACGGCATATTAGTTGCCATGACGGTCATGAACTGGACATTCGCTCCCAGCGGAAGGCTGCTCATGTAAACAACAGCATCCGCTACATGCTTCAAATCCATCCTCGGTTCCAGGACCATCTCGCCATTCGGCTGCAGCGCCGGGGCCGGAGCTTTTCCGCCCATATCACCGGCGTTGCCAATATCGATCTGGCCGCAGGCGATGTTGTGCGCGCGGCCATCCAGAGAGATCGACTTAGTCAATCCGGCGATCGCGTGCTTCGTGGCAGTGTAGGGCGCCGAATACGGCCTGGGGACATGCGCGGAAATCGATCCATTGTTGATAATGCGCCCGCCCTTCGGCTGCTGGGACTTCATCTGCCGGATGGCCTCCTGGGCGCAAAGGAATGCTCCGGTGAGATTGACGTTAACGACGTCGGACCATTGTTCGTAGCTCAGCTCTTCCATCGGAATCGCAGGAGCGTTGATCCCGGCATTATTAAAGAGCACATCCAGGCGGCCGAATTTCTCCACCGTAGCTCGAAACAGCGCGCGCACGGAATCGGGCTGGCGAACGTCGGTGGCGACGGGAAGCATAGAGCCCCCTGCCGGATTCGCTTGCGCCGCGGTTTGTTCTAACTCCGCCAGCCGGCGGCCAGCCAGCGATACCGAATATCCGGCGGATTGCAGAGCCAGCGCGGCCGCACGGCCAATGCCGCTTCCTGCGCCGGTGACAATAGCTATCTTCACTTCATCCTCACTTGGCGAAAAAGCGATAGTGAATGTCCCAATGTGCTGTTTGTCCTGGTGGGATCACCAGGTGATGGTAGGCTTCGGGGCATTGGGTCGTGCGTGGCGACCAGTAGTTGAACCGCGAAATCCGGTTGTCCCCGGTCTGCTCTACGCCCACCCCCGTTTTTGTATTCTCGGTCACGATGTCGTAATCCGACGGACTGTCGGAATAGCCGGTCAGATAGCTTTCTACGTACTGCCCCGGCTGCAGCTCCTGGTTATAGACAATCTGCTTGCCATCGATGGCTGCCTGGGGCTCGAGTGATTTTTCGGCCTTGGGCGTGAACGGAAAGCGGACCACGATGCCCGGTCCGCTGGGAGCGCCATCCAGCATGAAGAAGTCGTGGTCATACACCTGGGTATCGATAGTTTTCGAGCCGGTGTTTTTCAGGGTATGGTGCAGGGTAAGAATCGGCTCCCTGGGGTCGAGCGAGACGGTTTTCTGGTAGTCATACGCGATCCCTATGGGCGACTTCAACTGTTGCCGGAAGGACACCTGGCGCCGGCTAGCGTGAATTGTCCACTTGCCGCCATCCACCAGGGGATAGGTGTACATGAACTTGTAAGGGGAATCGATGGTCTTTCGCAGCACCCCAACTCCAGGCTTGACGAACAGCTCACCCTGCTTCGCGTGGTCATAGTCCAGCGCGCCGTCCTCGGAGCGGAACTCCTCCACCGGTCCGGTAATCGCGTCGGCCACCAACGGATCGTAGTGTTCAAACCAAACACCGAAGTAAGTGTGCCCTTTATAAGCCAAGCAGGGGATGACTCCCGACCAGTCGAATCGCGAAGCCCGATAGTAGCCCTTCTGCGCATCCGGAAGGTAGAGTACGGCCTGCACGGCACCGTTGGAGATCTCCGCCTTTGGGTAGTCTGTCTGCATTTCTGCAGAGCACCCGGCCGCGGTGGTCTCTGCTGCGGCGCCCAGGACGTGGACGAGGGTAAGGCTGGCGCAAGTGAGAAACGCAAGCGAAAAGACTTTCAAATCAGTAGTCTGCCTTCCGGACGATCAGGTTATCAGCAGTATTCTAGCCCCGGCGTTCCATTCCTTAAGACCCGCCGTACATCCAAAGTCCGACAGAGTGAATCTTCATAAATGTTTTGGTTAGAGAAAGCGGGTTTACGGCAAGCAAGAAATGGGGGCGCCGTAGCCCTTATGAAAGCGCTGGTTGAGGTGGTAAGACGCGGACGGACCTCGCCGCAAAGGAGAACATATGCTGATTCTATTGATTATTTTGTTGTTGGTGTTTGGATTCGGTGGGTATCGCCTCGGCCCGGGCCTCGGTTATTACGGCGGGGGCGGCATCAGTTTGATCATCTTGATCGTGATCATCCTGTTGCTGTTGAGAGTCATTTGAACCGCGCCCATGCTTAAAACGGTGATTATCTCAGAAGCGCAGCCTGGATCCCTCCCCCGAGGAACAAGACAGCTATCTGCAGACAATCACCGTTGGGGCAAACTGTACAGGATTCCGGGTTGCGCTGGTGCAAATCAGTAGTAACCATCTCGTAATCACTCTTAGGGCTTGCTCTCTGTTTCTCTTCAGGGAATGCCATTTGTTTCCCGGCCAAGAGTGCTTCCTTTAACAAGAACGCGTTAAAGTTAGGGAATGGCAGAAGCAAGCTCCTCCCTCGACCAGCCGTATTCCGATGCACTGGTGTTTTTCGGTGCTACGGGTGATCTCGCATACAAACAAATCTTTCCCTCCCTGCAAAAACTGGCCAAGCGCGGCAAACTTGCCGGTCCGGTGATCGGCGTTGCCAAGGCCGGTTGGAACCTCGATCAGTTCAAGGCGAGAGCGCTGGACAGCGTAGAGAAGCACGGCGGCGTTGACCCCGTCGGCTTTCCTATCCTGCTGTCCAAGCTCCGCTATGTTGACGGGGACTACAAAGACCCGCAAACGTTCGTCAACGTGCGCAAAGAACTCGGATCGGCGAAACACCCGATACACTATCTCGCCATTCCTCCCGTCCTGTTCGGTGAGGTGCTCAATCAGTTGAAAGCCTCAGGATCGGCGGACGGCGCCCGCGTGGTCATCGAAAAGCCTTTTGGAAATGACCTGCCTTCTGCCGTAGCGTTGAACAAAGTAGTGCACGCGGTTCTTGACGAGCAGGACGTCTTTCGTATCGACCACTACCTGGGCAAGAACACAGTGCAAAATGTGATCTTTTTCCGTTTTGCCAATTCCTTCCTGGAGCCGATCTGGAACAGCCTCTATGTGGAGAGCGTTCAGATCACCATGGCGGAGCAATTTGACGTCTTGGACCGAGGCAGCTTTTATGACGCCGTAGGAACCGTTCGCGATGTGGTGCAAAACCATTTGCTGCAGGTGCTCAGCAACATCGCTATGGAGCCTCCGCCGACGCTCAGTATTGAAAGCTTGCGCGATGAGCGGGTGAAAGTCTTAAAGAGTGTGCAACCGTTGTGCGATCAGGATGTGATCCGCGGCCAATATAGCGGTTACCTCGCTACCCCCGGAGTCAAGCCGGATTCAAAAACCGAGACCTTTGTGGCTCTGCGGCTGACCATCAATTCCTGGCGCTGGAGAGGAATTCCTTTCTTTATCCGCGCCGGTAAATCGTTGCCGAAGACAGAGACGGAAGTGATCGCGAAGTTGCGGCGTCCGTGTCCAATTTTCTCCGCGGAAGCTCCGCCGCAGAACTATGTACGCTTTCGCATCAGCGGCGATCCGGTGATTGCCATCGGGGCCTCGATCAAAACCGCAGGGGACCAGTTGCGGGGGTGCTCCATTGAACTGGTTGCCGATCAGGAATGTGGCGAGGACGTCATGCTGCCTTACGAGGAACTGCTGGGCGATGCGATGGCGGGTAACCAGACCTGGTTTGCGCGCGAGGACTATGTCGAGGAAGCATGGCGCATCGTAGACCCGATTCTGGACAAGCAGAGCGTGATCGAGTACAAGCCCGGTACCTGGGGCCCGGCGGAAGCAGACAAGCTGCTTGAGGAGCATGGAGGTTGGTGGGCTCCAAAGTAGCGCTCAAAGCAGTTTCGCAATGGCTTGTAGTATGGCAAAGATCGCGAGGAGTGTTTTCCTTGAGAGAAAACCACGATAAGACCTGTCGCTTGGGTCTAGACCAATTGCGAAACTGCTAGGCCAGCGCATCCTGCAGGCGGAAGAGCGAACCTACGCGATTGGAGGGCTTGTTGCTCAGGCTCTGCCAGTCGCCCGATTCCGCCACCCGGCC
>CAZSUK010000428.1:0-4671 GCA_964609355.1 uncultured Acidobacteriaceae bacterium
GTATAAAAATGCCGAATAACCTGCGAGAGCAGGCGGACAAAGTGATTGCCCGCTGCCGCCATCTCGCCCAATTTACCGAAGAGCCAGGCCAGATCAGGCGTACGTTTCTTTCCCCCGCCATGCGCGACTGCATACACGCGGTGCAGGGATGGATGACGACCGCCGGCATGACGGCCGAGACCGATGCAGCCGGTAATCTCCGCGGACGATATGCCGGAAACACCGGCACCCGCCTGATGATCGGCTCCCATCTTGACACGGTTCCCAACAGCGGCGCCTTCGATGGCATGCTCGGCGTGATGCTCGGGCTGGCGTTAGTCGAGTCCCTGGACGGAGAGCAGTTGCCGTTTTCAATTGAACTCGTCGGGTTCTCAGAAGAAGAAGGGGTGCGCTATCACTTCCCTTTCATAGGCAGCCGGGCGCTGGTTGGACGTCTCGATCCGGAATTGCTGACGCTCAAGGATGGCGACGGGGTCCCACTCGCGGACGCTTTGACATCGTTCGGATTGGACCCGCGGCAGATACCAGCCTGCCGGGTGAGTGAGGACGTGGCCGGCTTCCTGGAGTTCCATATCGAACAGGGCATCGTGCTTGAAAGCGAGGATCTCTCCCTCGGGGTAGTGCAGGCGATCGCCGGCCAGAACCGGGCGGAAATTACTTTTACCGGCCGGGCCAGTCACGCCGGCACCACCCCGATGCGGCTGCGCAAGGATGCGGTAGCGGGCGCGGCGGAGTGGGTGTGCGAGGTGGAGCGGCTGGCGTTAAACACTCCAGGCCTTGTGGCAACGGTCGGCGATCTTCGCACCCACCCGGGCGCCGGAAATATAGTTGCCGGGCAGCTGCGTGCCAGCCTGGATGTGCGCCACGCAGACGACGCCATTCGTCAGCGGGCCGTGCATAGCCTGCTCGCCAGGGCTGAGGCGATTGCCAGCCGACGCGGGCTCACGGTTGCCAGTAACATGCTGATGGACCAACCTGCAGTGGCCATGGATCCAGCGATGTGTACGATGGCTTCCGATGCCATTCGCGGCTTGGGGATAACACCGCTCTCCATGGTGAGCGGTGCCGGCCATGACGCCATGATTATGGCGGAGCGGGTTCCGGCAACTATGATTTTTCTGCGCAGTCCTGGAGGCATAAGCCATCATCCTGAGGAATCGGTCCACCCCCAGGATGTGGAGAATGCCTTAGCCGCCGGTCTTGCCCTTTTGCGTCACATCTGGAAGGAATAGAGCATTCCCCATGCATAACCTGGGACATACCCGAAGCGATCGCCAACTCACCCACCTGCTGCAGACTCCGGATACGTTCGTAGGCATGCCGCTGCCCGGGTTTGACTCTGTAACCGTCATTGTACACGCGGCACCTGCCATCGGAGCCGCGTTTACCCAGTACACGGCGGAGTTCGAGCCTGGGGGCTCGCTGGGCCCGGCCTACGGCCAACGTTTCCTTTACGTGCTCGAAGGCGGCATATCGGTGAACCTCAATGGTCAAACGCGCCAGCTTGGTCCCGGCGAATACGGCCACGTGCCCGCCAACCAGCAACATAACGTGAAGTCATCGGAAAAAAGCCGCGTGGCGGTAATTGAGAAGCCCGCGATATCTCTGCTCGATGAAGCCCCGGCGCCAGCTTATTTTGGAGACGAAGCCAAAGTCGTCTCGCAGGCTTTGGCCGGAGACGCTGATTTACAAGTAAAACAGTTGCTCCCCACCATACCCGGCCTGGACTACGCGGTGAACACCATGACCTATCAGCCTGGCGCTGCACTTTCCCTGGTCGAAATCCACGTGATGGAGCACGGGCTATTGATGCTGGAAGGTGGTGGCATCTATCGGCTGGGAAACAGCTGGTATCCGGTGCAGACGGGGGACTTTATCTGGATGGCGCCTTACTGCCCGCAGTGGTTCGGCGCCCTGGGCAAATCCCCAGCAAAATATCTGATCTACAAAGACTGGAATCGTCATCCCCATGCGCATTGATCGCGATCGTCTGCTGTCTGACCTCGAAACCTTGGCCACCATTAACGACGACACGCCGCCTGGTATATCCCGGTTGGTGTTTGCCAAAGCAGACCAGCAGGCACGGGGCTGGCTCAAGTCTCAATGCAGCGCGGCAGGATTGGTGGTACGCGAAGACCCGGTCGGCAACATGTTCGCACGCTGGACGGGTGCCCGGCCCGAGTTGGCGGCGATCGGCACCGGATCTCACATCGACGCTATTCCCCACTCCGGCAAATTCGATGGCACAGTCGGTGTACTGGGTGGCCTGGAGGCGATTCGTTCATTGCAGCAGAGCGGCTTCACGCCTCAGCGATCGATCGAGCTGTTGCTCTTTACCGCGGAGGAGCCCACGCGTTTTGGTCTCGGATGCCTGGGCAGCCGGATGCTGAGCGGCGATCTCGATCCGTCCGCGGATACGCGATTGAAGGATTCAGCGGGCAACACGCTGGCCCAACTGCGCGGGGCCGCCGGCTTCGATGGTGCTCTCGACCAGGTGCGCCTGCCGGATGGCTACTATGCTGGATTCGTCGAATTGCATATAGAACAGGGACCGCAGCTCGAGCGGGAGGGTTTGGCTGCGGGTATCGTGACCAGCATAGCCGCGCCGGCAGCATTGCGCATTGCGGTCGAAGGCGAAGGAGGCCACGCCGGAGGCATGTTGATGCCTGACCGCAAGGATGCTTTTTGCGCCGCCGCGGAGATTGTGCTCGCGGTTGAGCAAAGCGCGCTGGCCACGGGCGCGATTGACACCTGCGGCACCGTGGGCAAGTGTCACATCTTTCCTGGAGCAGCGAACAGTATTCCCAGCCGGGTGGACATGGAGGTCGATATCCGTGACACTGACGAGCAGCGTAGGAATGGTGTGCTACGGGCAATCGAGCAGGCCTGCAATCGAGTGGCTGCTAAGCGAAATGTCCAGGTGCGGGTTACGCCGATCAACGCCGATGCGCCCGCTGCTTGCTCACCGCGCATCATTGAGGCCGCAGTGCAAGCTGCGACGGAAAATGGGCTCGCTTACAAGAAGATGGTCAGCCGCGCCTATCACGACTCATTGTTCATGGCTCGGATTGCTCCGGTTGGGATGGTGTTTATCCCGTGCCGAGGTGGGGTGAGTCATCGTCCTGACGAATATTCTGCTCCGCAAGAGATCGAGAACGGCGTCAAGGTTTTGGCTTCGACTCTGGCAAAGTTGTCAATGCTGCAGAGCTGAACCGGGAGAGACTGCTGGTGTGGGGTGAAGAGGACGTTAGTGGGGCAGAGTCCCAGGCTACGCCTGGCCTTCTACATCTGGCATCACCAGGTAAAGCAAAAGAACGCCTACAACCGCAAACATGTGCTGGGCAGCCACCTCGCCGCTCCATTGCTTCGATTGCCACATCAGGAACCACTCATTGCCAACGCTCATAAACGCACCCAGCCACATGAGCAAGCTGAGCGTAAGCGCCACCACTCCCAGCTTTTTTGCTCGATTGAACGTAGTTGCGCTTGTTCGCAGATTAGTAATCAGGCGGAATCCACCCACCCACAACAGAACGCCAGTTAACGTCTCCCAGCAAACAATAGACACAAAAAACAGCACAGGAATCGCAGGCGAGTGAATGGCGCGCCACATGCCATGGTTGCCGGGATAGGTCGTGTCCATCAGCAGAACGTGGCGCACAAACGTCAGGTTGGAGTTGTAATCGTTGGTGTTGTTAAACACCACCAGGGTGTAATAAAAACCAAGCGCAAACAGCAACGACGCCTTCGAGAGACGAATCGTCATCATTTCCCTCCTGCAGCAAAGGTAGAAAAATAGGCCTGAAGAGCACCAATCGTCTGGTCGTCATATTCAGGGCTGCCGGCCATTTTGCTCTGCGGATTAAGCGCCTGCGGATTGCGAACGTAGCGGGCAAAGAATTCGGGGCTCGTCTTCGCCATAGCGCCCAGCACCGGCCACGGGATGGATGCCATCTGGCCACCCTCAGCGCCGATGTTGTGACAACGAAAACAGTTTTGCCTGGCGATCAAATACCCGTCCATGACCGGCGAACCGGAAGCGAAGTCGCCCTGCGGCGCAATCGCGCCGAAGACCTCGCGTTCGTCGCGGAACGCAAGGCGAACGACCCTGAAAGGAATCTGCGCCTCGTCGCTGTGCGCAAGCACTTTGAACGAGGGAACAAAATCCGGGTTCGAGACCACGTAGGGACCCAACTCACCACCGTCGTGCGTTTTCGGCCAGCCATCCTGCGCTTGGCCATTCACCTTCAGCACCAACACTGGATGGTGCGCCGCAAGATACGCGGCCGGGTAGCTGCTGCGATAGCCGTCTGCGCATATCGCCACCACCATGTCCGCTTTCGGATCGAAGGAACTCCGCAACACATCCAGCGGGACGCCACTGACCCGCGCCGGCGAAGGAAAATTAGAGTCGCCGGAAGTAGTGAAGCTGACCTGGGGGAAACGAAGCAGATCCTGGTAGGAGATGAATTGCCCTGTCCCCACCTCGATGTCGGTCGGAGCCTGCCGATTGTGCGTTGGCATGGCAAACATCAACGTGCCGGCGGCAAGGAGAGCGACAAGGACTGGTTTCATTGGCACATACTAACAAGTGATATAGATTACGAACACATGAGTGCTGAGAAACGGCTACTGGAGCTCGGGATTGTTCTGCCGCCACCGCCCGCGCCC
>CAZSUK010000429.1:0-4548 GCA_964609355.1 uncultured Acidobacteriaceae bacterium
AGTAACGGCAGCATCGTGCGTCTGCGCGATGTAGCCGAGGTGATTGATTCGAAACAAACTACTCGTTCTGCCGGATTTGCCAACGGCCAGCCAAGCGTGGTGCTTCTTGTCTACCGTCTGCCGAACGCGAATGCTATCGAGACAACCGATCGCATCATCAGGGCGCTGCCCGCGCTCAACGCTTCTATCCCGGCTGGTGACAAGCTCGGGATCGCCATTAACACCACCACCACCATTCGCGCTTCCGTCAAAGATGTTGAGATCGCGATGGGGCTGTCGATCCTCCTGGTAGTGGCCGTGGTTTTCGTTTTTCTGCGCAGCCCACAAGCCACGCTGGTGCCTGGGGTGGCGGTGACCGCCTCGCTGATCGGAACCTTTTCCGGCATGTATCTGCTGGGATACAGCATCAATAATCTCTCGCTCATGGCGTTGACCGTCTCCACCGGCTTCGTGGTCGATGACGCTATTGTGGTGATGGAGAACATTGCCCGCTTTATCGAAGACGGGATGTCTCCGTGGGATGCAGCCCTGAAGGGAGCTCAGGAAGTCAGCTTTACCGTGCTCTCGATGAGCCTGTCGCTGGTTGCGGTATTCGTGCCTCTGCTGTTCATGGGCGGCTTGATCGGCCGCTTGTTCCACGAGTTTGCCGTGACCCTCTGCCTATCGATTGCCATTTCAATGTTTATCTCGCTGACCGTGACACCCATGATGTGTGTCTACCTGCTGCGGCCTGCCAGTCTGGAGCAGCACGGGTTTTTATATCGTCTCAGCGACCGTAGCTTTAACGCTTTGCTTGAGTTCTACCGGCGGAGCCTGACCTGGGCCCTCAGACATCCGCGACTCGTCATCCTCAGCTTGTTTGGAACCGTCGTCCTCAACGTCGTTCTTTTTGTCTACGTTCCCAAAGGATTGTTTCCGCTGCAGGACACGGGGCTTATCTTCGGTGGTCTTCAAGGCTCCCAGGACGCCTCTTTTTCAGCCATGAGAGATTCCTTGCTCGACACCGAACGGGTCATCAAGGAGGATCCGGCCGTTTTGGCTGTGCAGGGCTTTACCGGAGGGGGCGGGGCCAGTAACACCGCTTTCGTCTTTATGTCCCTCAAGCCGGTGGCGCAGCGCCCCGGCGTCACTGCCGGTATGGTGGTCGATCGACTTCGTCCCAAACTTGCCGCATTGACGGGAGCTTCCGCCTTTCTGCAGGCTGCGCAGGACATTGGTGTTGGAGGACGACAGAGCAATGCGCAATACCAGTATCAGATCTCGGCCGATTCTGTGAGCGACCTCACCACCTGGGGACCGTTGATCTACAAAGAGATGTTGAAGATGCCGCAGATCAAGGACGTCACCACCGATCAGCAAAACAGCGGCATGCAGATGTTCCTGGACTACGACCGGCGAACCGCGGCTCGCTTCGGCGTAACCCCCCAGCTCATCGATCAATCCTTGTATGACGAGTTCGGCGAATCGCAGGTATCGACCATTTACACCTCGCTGAACCAGTACTACGTGGTGATGGAAGCTGCGCCCCAGTACTATCGCGATCCCTACACCCTCAACTCGACTTACGTTCATGCCTCCGGCAAATCATCCGTACCATTGCAGGCTTTCACCAGGGCGCATGCGGCTACGTCGTCGCTGGCGGTGAATCACTCGTCCTTCTTTCCTTCGGTAACCATTTCGTTCAACCTTGCGCGCGGCACATCGCTCGGACAAGCGACTGTGCTCATCAACCAGATGCAGCAGCGCATCGGAGCACCGCCGACACTCCGCGAGCAATTCGCAGGAACCGCCCAGGCCTTCCTGGCGTCGCTTTCGACTGAGCCGATGCTTATCCTCGCGGCTCTGCTTTCGATCTACATCGTGCTGGGAATTTTGTACGAGAGCTTTGTCCATCCAATCACTATCCTGACCACCCTCCCCTCCGCAGGCGTGGGCGCCGTTCTTGCGCTGTTAGTGTTCCACAGCGAATTCGACGTTATTTCTGTCATTGGCATTTTCCTCCTGATCGGCATTGTGAAGAAGAATGCGATTCTAATGATCGACTTCGCGCTCATGGCTGAACGTGAGCAGGGAATGAGCACGGAAGAATCGATCTTTGAAGCAGCCATGTTGCGCTTTAGGCCGATTCTCATGACCACGCTGGCTGCTTTCTTTGGCGCCTTGCCGCTTGCCCTGGGAACAGGCACTGGCTCAGAGTTGCGCCGCCCTCTCGGTATCGCCATCTGCGGAGGCCTCATCTTCAGCCAGGTGCTGACGCTCTACACCACACCGGTTATTTACCTCTATTTCGATCACCTCAGTCATCGATTCAGCCGCCGCCGCGCTCTTCCGTACCCTGGAGCGGCGAGCAATCCAGCAATTTAGGAAGACATCATGAAGCTCGCCAAAACGCCCCATCGCGCCAGCCCGATAGCCCTTAGCGCTTGCCTGCTACTGCTTCAGGGATGTGTAGTGGGTCCTAAGTACGTCGCTCCGGTTACGCAGGCGCCTCCTGCCTACAAGGAAGTTGTGCCGCAACCGCAACAGTCCTCCGACGGCACCACGTGGATACCGGCAACTCCGCAGGATGCGACCGTGAAAGGGAACTGGTGGGAGATCTACCAGGACCCGGAGCTGAATGAACTGGAAGAGAAGCTCAATATCTCAAACCAGAACATCGCGCAATCGTTTCAGAATTTCATGGCGGCCCGGGCTCAAGTCAGGCAAGCGCGAGCCGCCTATTACCCGACAGTCTCGGTTGGTCCTGCCTATACAAGGGGGCGCACCTCTGCCAATACGTCTGGGACTTTCCCCGGTATCAATCCGAACAGTAACGATTTCAGTCTGCCGTTTGACGTTTCCTGGGAGCCTGACGTTTGGGGACGCATTCGCAATTCAGTTCGCCAGGCTGCCAATGCAGCCCAGGTAAGCGCTGCCGACCTGGCCAACCAACGATTGACAGAGCAGGCGAACCTCGCCGTCTTCTATTTTGAAGTGCGCGGGCAGGATTCCCTCATAGACCTTTATCAGCAAACCATCGAGGCGTACCAGAAAGACCTCGTTCTCACCCAGGTCCGCAGCAGGACGGGGGTGGACACCGAGCAATCGGTGGCACAGGCGCAACTGAACCTCGACACCGCCATCGCTTCCGCTACCAATCTGCGCATCGCCCGCGCCCAGTTTGAGCATGCGATCGCGGTCCTCACAGGGCAGGCCGCGTCGTCATTTTCCATACCCAAACGGCAGTTGACCAACAACGTGCCTACGATGCCGGTTGGGGTACCTTCCCAGATCCTTGAGCGTCGTCCAGACATAGCCGCTGCGGAACGGACGATGTCTGAAGCGAATGCTCTCATCGGTGTCGAAACGGCAGCCTACTATCCAACCTTTAACATCGGCGGCGACCTCGGGCTCGAGAGCGCGAAGATCGGCAATCTGTTTACCTGGCCCAGCCGTTTCTTTTCCGCTGGCCCATCCGCCTCCGAGACGCTATTTGATGGAGGATTACGCCGAGGTCTCCTCGCCCAATACAGGGCGCAGTACGAGGCCGATGCGGCAGCCTATCGGCAGACTGTTCTCACCGCATTCCAGCAGACTGAGGACTTCCTGGCTTCTGTCCGCTGGCTCGGCCAGCAAAGACAAGAGCAGCAGAACAGCATTGCCGCCGCCGAGCGTTACTACAATCTCTCTCTTATTCGTTACAAGACCGGCGTGGATACCTATCTCAACGTCTTCACTGCCCAAACGTCTTTGCTGAGCAATCAGCAAACAGCGATTACGCTGCAAGTCCAACAGATGACCAGCAGCGTTCAGCTCATAGAGGCCTTGGGCGGCGGCTGGGACACCTCACAGCTTCCATCAGAAAAGGCTGTAGCCAGCAGGTAGCTTAAGCGGGTAAAAATAAACATCCTAAGTCGCTTGCTGGGAGGCGATTAAGCCTGTACCGTACCTCTTAGAAGATGATTTCGGCAGGAGCTCGCTTATCGCGCAGCCGTTCCTAGCCGAGGGAGTTTCCGTTTGTTTAACGGACTAAGCGCGAGCGAAGGATAGTTTTACTGCTATCCGGTGGCACACCCGATCCCTGTCCAAAATCAGCTTCACCAGCATCCCGCCGCCGCGGGATTTTTTATTGCCTGTGCAGTAGAAAACCCCTGCCATGAATTGCAGTCCCCTAAAGAGCCGCTCATCAGTAAGGCCACAGGGTCACCCGTGCTGAAAGCCGACGGGATTTTTCATTGCGCCTGCGCAATAGAAAACCCTGCCATCAACCGTAGTCGCGCAAAGAACCGCTCTTCCTGGAAGGGCACGGGTTCACCCGTGCCAAAAAGCAAGCCGTGAATCGCAGTCGCGCAAAGAACCGCTCTTTCTGGAAGGGCACGGGTTCACCCGTGCCGAAAAGCAAGCCGTGAATCGCAGTCTCAAAAAGAGCCGCTCTTTCTGGAAGGGCACGGGTTCACATGCCAAAAAGCAAGCCGTGAATCGCAGTCGCGCAAAGAACCGCTCTTTCTGGAAGGGCACGGGTTCACCCGTGCCAAAAAGCAAGCCGCGAATCGCAGTTGCGCAAAGAAC
>CAZSUK010000430.1:0-18880 GCA_964609355.1 uncultured Acidobacteriaceae bacterium
ACCCCGATCGCCTGGACGGTCGCGGTGGCCGACAAGGTAAAGGGTCCCGTGTACCTGGAACTGGCGCTGGTTGGCGCCGTGCCGTTGGTGGTGTAGTAGATCGTCGCGCCCGCGGTTGGGGTCGAGATGGAAACCGTAATACTTCCATCAAAAGACTGGCTCGGCGGAGTGATGACCGGGGCCGCAACTGTGCTTGGTGACGCAGGCGACGTTGGAGACGTTGGAGAAGTTGGAGAGGTTGGTGCGGTCCCCGACTCGCATCCTGGTGTTACCAACCCGGAGGGCAGGGTCACATTGCAGAGCCACTGTGGGTAAAGGGGATCAGGAGTGTTGGTGAGCGAGACGGGCTGGTAGCCGTAAGACTTGGCCGCAGCCACGGTCGGAGTGTAGTCGGCAATCACCTGAGCCATGCATGCGGGAACGCTCGCATAGCCGCCGCATGCGGGTGGACCCGGATTGACGGGGTTGGCGAAGGACGGGTTGGTGCCGATGGTGTTGTGCGTGCCCAGAGAGAAGCCGCTGCTGGAATAGGTAAACGTATTGTTTCCGCTCACGCCGGAAGCATAATTGTCATCGAAGGTGTCTGTTCCGTTGCCCTTGCTGATCGCGAAGGCATAGAAGGCACCGTTCGAACAGTTTGTGGCATATCCGGAATAGATCAAGTTGTATTCCGCCGTGACGTTTTGCGCATTGTAGACGTCGAGATCACCGTTGCCGGTGCAATACCCCTCGTTCATGTCACGCCGGTCGCCGTAGGAAGTGTTGTGGAGAATATAGATGGGGGCGTGCGTGCTCCCAGCAGAGTTGTTCTCCACTTCGATGCCGTAACCACCATTCAAAAACTCAATATTGTTTTCAATCACACCTTGCTGGGTGTAGGGCTGGCCGCCGCTTTGAGACATGTCCCAAGTGTCAAAGTTAAAGCCCTCACCATCAGTAGGCTTGGTGCCGGCACAAGGGTTGCCGTCGAAGTTATTCCAGGAGAAGTTCCCCGCGACAAAGTTATGCGTGCCGGGGTTGGTGTCAGTGGCAACCGGCTCCCAGATATTGAATCCGCTTCCACAAGTGCCATTCACTGTAGTGCCGGCGGCGTTATAGGCAATGTTACCTATAAATGTGATGTAGTCGGTGGATACTGTAGCCGAGCGTGCAGTGGCGCTAAACCCGGCTGTAGCACAGCTATTGGCTACATTATTGGCAAAAATGATATGGTGCACATTCTCTGATCCTGACGGGCTGACGGTAAAGCACGATCCGTACAGCGTACTGGTGGAAGAAGAGGCTTCCCACCCTTGTACGCCCCAGTAACTCTCGTCAATCACGATGGCCTGATTGTTTCCCGCGGTCACATCGACTTTGCAGGTATCGAAGGTGGCGCACTGCAGCCAGGCCACGTTGTTGCCCGCCGGGCAGCTTACTGTGCCCCAGTCACCGCGACCAAGATTCTCGTTGTTGTACTCCCCAGAAGCCGCAATGATGGTATCGCCACAGTTGAGGGAATGATGCGGCGTAAGCCATGGAGCGCTGCTGCTGAGGCCACTGTTAGAGTCGCTGCCGGTGGGTGCCATATAGTAGGTGGAACTCGCCCATCCATGCATCGTCGACAAGACTAACAGGGAGAAAAAGAGGAGGCACGCGCTGGCGCCTTTTCGCCAAGCCAGGGTCTTGGCGGAGTTCAGGGTAACCGGATAGATAGTCAACAGATGTGTTCCTTTTTTGGTTCTGCTCTGTTACAAAACCTGCCATCCTGCGGACGCTTGATTTCTTCGCGTACGTCGCGGCAGCAGTCACTGGCCCTCTGTTTTTAGACAGAGCGGGCTGACTTACCAAGGGCGTGAATTAGCAATAGGGTCCTGCCCGATTAGCAGGACCCTGGAGTCAGTTTCGAAACCTTTTTCGATCCACGGTGCGGCTTCGGCTCAATAGAAGCGATGGACCAGAAGGCCGGCGATCACTGCCGCGCGATTCAGCAAACTTCAGTCGCGTCGCTGCTGATGATCAATATTGAGTCGAGAGGCTTCGGACTCATTCACTTTATCGACATGGATCGGCTCTTCTTTAATGTTGTCGCAGGCAACCTGCGTGAAGCGGAAAGCGACCTCTCGACCGCATTTCCACACGCAAAGCCCCACGTTGTGGCGGTGATTGCCCGCGGCAATGCACGACCCTGGCCGGCTAAACAATCAACTATCTTTACAGGGATAACGACAGCGGCGCTCGAGATGCGCTGCATCGTGTCATGACAGAGGCGACAGTTATTACCGCGGTCCTGGCTCCCAATTAGCTGATTGTTGTGGCGGGCTGAGAATCGAGCTGCTGCCGATTACCCGATATCACCGCGGTGCTTTCACGAAACGAAACCGTGAAGGCCTACACATCTCATATCACACTACAACTCCCCCAGCAACTCATATGCACTTGCCACTGTATCTTTATCGGCTGAATGCACAGTCTTCAATAAGTTGGATAATACACAATTTGTTGGTGCGAGAAGACGGTTTGCCGCCGAATTTGTAGACTAAAGTGCTGATCGCGAAATCAAACGTTCAACGTGTGCAGATTCTGCGTGGGTGCGCAAATTGTTCTGGGTAGTTTGCGCAAATTGTTCTGCGCGATTGCGTAAATTATGGGAGAAGCCGTGGTGAAAAATACACCCTTTCGCTTGAGCGTTCTTATAAGGGCGCGAGCAAATAGTTACGGCTCGTCTCAGGACGAGCCGTAGTGTTTTCTTAGAATTGCCTATTCCGCGGGGTTTTTGTCTGTCAACCGTTGCTTCACCCGGGTGCGACTCCTTACCAGAGGCGGGGTCGCCTTGCCCCAGGTGGCGCGGTTCCACGTAATCGCCCGCAGCCCATCGTGCTCTGGTTGGAGGGTCATAGGCGGCTCAGCCGGCTGTCCGTCGACTGCGTCGAAGCTGACCTTGACCTGCTTGTCTGTTTCTACCCAATGGCCAAAATGTGTAATGGCGCCGTTGCCCGCATCTTCCGTAACCGTAGCAGTTCCATCCATCCCCAGACTGACGTCCATCGACGGTGCCGGCTTTTTGCTGTCCCCGGAACGCGATGCATAGGTTCCGGCAAATCTGGCATGAGTGGTTTCAACTGCGCCGAGCCCACCCGTCGCGAACAGCAACCAGGCCCCGAGTGCAAGGCCACCGAAAAGCCGATCATGAATACATGACATCGTTATTTATCATCAAGTACCGGCGTAATTCCTGCAACAAGCCCGGCATGGTTCAGCCCCGCGCGACGAGATTGCGCAGCACGGTTTCGATTTCCACCGCGCCGGTACGTTGTTCGGCGCCCTTTCGCTCGAAGTCGATCCAGCCCTGATTAAAGCCGTCCAGCATGCGCATGCGGGGCATAGGATTCTTCATGCCTTGTGCGCGGAAGAGCGTCTCCCATGTGTTCCGTGCAACTACATCTGCAAGGACCGGCGTGCCCAAAACTGCGCTAAAGGCCGCCGCAAGGTCACGGGCCGAGTACCGGCGCGGACCCTCGAGCTCCACAACGCGAACTCCCTTCCAGCTCTCTAGAAGAAGATCGGTGGCCGCCTGCGCAATATCCGCCGTGGCTACCATTGGAATGGGATGATCGAGCGGCTCAAGAAAACTCTGGATTGCACCCCTCCGGGCTGCTTCTACATCCCACGCCGCATTTTCCATAAACCAGGCGGCGCGGAGCAGGGCCACGGGAGCGGAAGTGGTTCGCAGCATCTCCTCGGTGATTTTTGAGTTGTTCAACAGATTCGGCTCCGCTACTTGAGCTCCCACGGTAGAGAGGAAAACCACCTTGCCTGGACGCCCGGCTTCGATGGCCTGCTGGATTGCCGCGGCGGCAACGCGTGTCTGGGGAAAACCCGGTTCTGGATCAAAGTCGGGCGGCGTCATAAGGAAAACGCTTTCCGTACCGCGAAAGGCAGCTGTCAGCGCGGCTGCATCGTCAATGCTCGCGATGGCGACCTCACACCCCTGCGCAATCCACGGTTGCGCTTTTTTTGCGTTCCGCACAACCGCCTTTACCTTGTGCCCCTGGGCAAGAAGATTGCGGGCGACACCTCCTCCCACATTACCCGTGATACCAGTGATAGCAAACATATTCGCCTCCATGATGGATGACCGGAAGTTTCATGGTCTGAACATGAGATGGGCCGGCGCATTGCATCGATTCTGGCATGAGTGTCATGTTACAAATGACACAAGAGCATGAACGATGAGTTTTGATGAACGCATCTTGAATGGGACCACGGTGCTGGCCGCAGTGGTCCGCAGCGGGAGCTTTGTGGGCGCGGGGAAGGCTCTGAATTTGTCCCAGTCCGGGGTGAGCCGGTCGATTGCCCGCCTGGAAGCGCGGTTGGGAATCCGTCTGCTGGATCGAACCACACGCTCTGTCACCATCACGGACGAAGGACGGCGGTTCTACGAGCAGGTGGCGCCATTGCTGAACGCGCTCGAGGATGTCGCGGCCTCAGTGATGGAAGGCCGCACCCAAGTGCGCGGCAGACTGCGGGTCAAAATGCATCCGTCGTTTGCTCACTTTCTGCCGGGCCCGCGGCTGAGGCAGTTTCTGGAAAGCCACCCGGAACTCGCAGTGGAGCTGATCGCACGCGACCAACTCGGCGATCTGGTCAGCGAAGGTTTCGACGTGGCTATCCACCTGGGAGAACCGCCTCTTTCCGGGCTGGTCGCGAAGAAGCTATGGGAGACGCGTATTATTGCGGTTGCTGCGGCATCCTATCTCCGCCGGCGGGGGCGTCCAGCCACCCCTGAGGACCTGTCGCAAGCAGGCCATGTGCTGATCGATTATCGCAATCCGGAGACGGCACGTCCCTTCGAATGGGAGTTCCATCGCGGCAGAAAGATCGTTCGAGTCCCGACAAACGGCCAGTTGCTCGCCAGCGATATCGTCACCATGCATAACCTATGCCTGGCCGGGTATGGAATAGCGCAGGTCATGGAAGTCGCGGTCTCGACCTTGTTAGTGGAAGGCAAGCTGATCGCGCTATTCCCGGAGTGGTGCGATGAGCGGTTTCCACTCTATGCTGTCTATCCGTCGCGGAATCATTTGCCGGCAAAGACCAGGGCATTCCTTGATTTCGTAAGTTCTCTCGCATAGATCGAAAGCGGCAAATTCATTGGCGCTTCAGTGTGGCAACCCACCGATGTGATCGGGAGTCCCTGTTTTCAGAACTCGATGCGGGCCTGAAAAGCAATCATCCGCGGCGAGCTGTCTCCGCCCAGGCCAACGCCCAGTAGACCGGTGGGAGGAGAAATTGTGCTTTCGAGCGTGCCGAATTTTGCCGGGATAAAAGTTCCAGGCAGACCGGCTTCGACTGAATTAGGCAGAGCAAAGTTTGGATGATTGAAAGCATTGAAGAGCTGCGCATCTATCCTCAGCGAGACGCCTTCCGTGATAGGAAAACGCTTGGTGATATACATGTCGGAGTCAGTGAAGTGTGGTCCGCGCACGGTGTTGCGTCCTGCATCTCCAAATTGGCAATTGGCAGCGGAATCACCACCGGCGCAGGCCCCGTTGGAAGGGTCCACCACGGAGCGAAAGGCGTTGGGATTCAGCCACTGTTTCGTGCCCGCTACGGTGACACCAGGATAAGGCGCCTTGCTATAGAGGGGCACGCCGGGGACTCTGCGGGCAAACTGGGGCCCACTAGCCTGAAACACACCATGGCCATCGGCGGTGTAGGGCTGGCTTAGGACGGTGAAGGGAAGCCCGCTATGCAGGATTGCTGTTTCTGAGAAGGACCAACCGCCGAGAAGGTGGCGTAACGCGGCGTGGGAGGAGTGGAACGGAACCTGGTAAAGGCCGAAGGCAGAGATATTGTGGCGCACATCGTAGTCGCAGTCACCATACTGCCGGCTTAGCTCACCCGGCAGTGGCGACAAAATGCCCTGGGTAGAGAATGAGAGCAAGCCGCCGTTCGATACCTCATCAAGGCAGTGGCTGAGGGTATAGTTGCCGCGCAAGGTCAAACCGGCGAATTGCTCCGTGACACTCATCTGCAGGCCGGCATAGCTACTGTTCCCATCGGTGCGAAACTCGTTCACGCTGCCAAATCTTTGATCGAGTGGCTGCTGGTAAGGGTAGGGTGAGAAACAGCCGGGGCAAACATTCTGATAGCCGTTGAGCTGGACCTGATAAGGCTCGTGCACTCCTCGCGTGCCGACATAATCCACGCGAACAGCGCCGCGAGGTCCAAGCTGCTGCTCGATTCCCACGCCGTACTGATAGTAGTAAGGGACCTTTAACGTTCCCGTGGGAAAGGTATTCAGACTCACCGCAAGCGGACAGGTGGGTGCGCCCGGAGCGATGCCGGTGCACGGAGGGGCGCCGGCGACAAACGCGATCTGAAAGGATTGGTTTGCTGCGGATGCAGCATCAACCGCGCTGCCGGGAACACCTGGAGCAAGGGCTATTCCGCCGGCTTGCCCACCGAGGCCGCCGACAAAGGCCGGCGCGTAGGGAGGATTGCTCGAGGCCAAATCGGCAATCTGCGCCGGAACAATGTCGTCGAATAGGCCAAACCCAAGATGCAGTGCGGTCCTCCGCGCGATCTGGTAAGCGGCCGAGGCACGAGGCTGGTAGACAAACAGCGAAGTTGCCGGAAAGACACTGTGCACATCGGTGAGAATCACCTGGTTCAAAGGCTGTCCGATCTGGTGGGGCATATCTAAGAAGGAACCGGCTGGGCGAGCAAACAGTCCTTGCTCGTTCACCGGATTGGTGTTCCAGGTGACACGCAGGCCAGCCGTCAAAGTCAGCTTGGCAACTGGCTTATAGGTATCCATCACATATAGATCAAGATTGCCGGCGGCAACCCGTTCTCTAAGCGAGGCCGGGAAGGTCTGGGCGGCGGTGTAAGCCGCGCCATAGGTGAACTGAGCAAGGTCATTGTAGAGGACGTAGGGCACGATCCCCTGGCCCAGGTCATAGTTGCTGACGTCGATGCGGCGGGTGTTAATGCCGAACTTGAAGGTATGCCCGGTCCGCGTCCAGACCAGATTGTCGTTGATCTGCCACTGCGTCACCTTGCGGCCCTGGGGGTAGGTATTGTTATCGCCGCCGATGGTCGTGAAGGGTGCGTTGTTGGTGCCTCCAGCGAGCACGACAGGAAAGGTGGCAAGCACCTGGGCATAGTTATCTGGCTCGAACACGCTCGAGTACCAGCTTGCGCCGGGGTTGAACTGGTTGACGAGGCTGGGGCTAAAAATGTGTGTATAGCCCAACACCAGGGTCCGCTGTGGTTGCGGTGAATAGGAGTTGAAGATTGGATTGATAGGATCGGTATAGGCGGCCTGTAGTCCGGTGTCCTGTTGGAACCGGTACCACACGCTGTTGCCGGGGTTGATGGTGTGGTCGATCTTGACCACGATGAGATTTTCGCTGTCACTGTTGTTCAGCGATTCCTGCCTCTGATTTGCGCACCCGCTGCCATCCAACACGCCTCCACCGGCAGGTGGGGGTAATAGCGCTCCTCCCGCAGAAAGCGGGCAGGTGCTTATGGGAAGCGGGGTTCCACTGGTATTGCGGTACAGGGCAAACATGGAACGATAGAAGGAGACCTCGGCAGGCTGGGGAGGTAGAACGGTGCCGGTGATCGGGTCGGTGCCGCCGGTTGGCAACTGCCGTAGAACGTATTGCTGATAGGTGGGCGAGGGAACGACGGCCTGCGAGACAATAGGCAGCGCGATGCGGATCCCCTCGTAATGGGCGAAGAAAAAGAGCTTGTTGGTGCGGATCGGGCCGCCGGCGCTCACGCCGAATTCATTCACCGTGGAACGCGGCTTTTTAGCAATATTGCCCGGTGTGTCATTCGCATGCAGGAAGTAGTTCTGCGCATTCAGTAGGGATCCGTTCCACACTTCGTAAAGGTCGCCATGGTAGTTGTTGGTGCCGGCTTTGGTGAAGTAGTTGACCTGCGCGGCGCTGTATCGTCCTTGATCTACGGCGAAAGAATTGGTATTGATGGTGGCCTCCTGCACCGCATCGAGGCCAATGACGAGATTTGTGGAGAGGCCTATGTTGAGTCCCAGCCAGGGATCATTGGTATCGAAGCCATCGAGGATGTAGCCGTTTGAGGTGGCCGGCAGTCCATTGAATTCGACATTTCCATAGCCGCCGGCGGCTTTGGCGTCATTGGAAGATCCAGCAGTGTTCATCAGAGCCCCTTGTGCGAACTGTGCAATATAGGTCAAGTCCTGTCCTGGATTGGGAAGGCTCTTGATGGCTTTCTCTTCGAGGGTGGTGGTGGTATTCGGATTGTCGAGGCTCAGCAGGCCCTGTTGTGCACTCACCTCCACGTTCTGTGATGTGGAGATGTGCAGGGTGAAGTTCAAGGTCACGGTACGGCCTACGGCCACCGGCGTGGCTTGCGAGGTTTGCACGGCGAAACCACTCGCCTTGACCGTCACCTGATAGTTTCCCGGATCGATTTGGGAGAAGAGGAAGCGACCGGAGTTGTTGCTCTGGCCGTTGCGAATCGCTTTGGTGTCGACATTGATGGCGGTGACCGTTGCATCGGTGACAAGCGCCCCGCTACTGTCTTTTAGGGTTCCTGTTAATGCGCTCGAAGTACCACTTTGGGCAGAGGCATACCCACAGTTGGCCAAGGCAAAACCCAGCAGCAATAAGGCGTTGAGCGCGATGGGGTGAACGCATTTCATAAAGATCTCGCCGCTCTGGATGGCCCGGTCGCCTCAACAGCCGTAGACTCGGCCGGCGAGAGCATCCGTTGGACGCCTTAGCATAAGTATCCCATGTAATGTTAACCATGGTTAATTAAAATATGAGAACATTGGCGAAGAAATGGGGGGACAACGGATCCGCCCACGAAGGAAGTGTTTGAAAGCAGTAAGCGGATTTGGGTAGGGCTTGATTCGGAGGTGATGGTTCATCCGGGATCGCTTCCCAGGAAGGATTTGAGAGAGCGCAGGACGCACTGCAGATCCCTTGCGCTTCGCTCCGGTCGGGATGACAAGGGGAGGGGGCGGCTCAGCTTGGAGTGGTTGCGGGACGGGAAGAAGCGGCAGGTCCCAACACTACGCTTCGATCTGTCGAAAAACATTTCCAAGAAAAGACCGCTGAACCGCAGATCTCTCCACTACGCTTCGCTTCGGTCGAGATGACAAAGGGGAGAGTGGCGCTTCCGGGGAGAGTAGTTGCTGAACTTAAATCCCTAGGCCCACTGTGCCCGTGCGGGCGGGACGATCACCCAGGCCGTTCAGTCGCAGGAATTCTTGCATCTCCGGCGCAACTTAGCCGCGCGCGGCCGCTGCTTTGCGAGCAACGAGACCGAACCCTTTCCCGCGCGCTGCATTCTCCAAAGAAGCCAACTGCTCTCGCGCGATCGCCATGTGTCCGGACCGTTTTTCCAGCTCGGCAGCAGCCAGCATGGCTTCCAATTCCATACCTCGAAAACTGTGCGCGTGGGCCTGGCGCAGAATTTGCTGCAGCCGCGGCTTAGACAATTCAGGATGTTCGGATGCCAGAAGTGCACGGGCGAAGGTTAGCTCATACTGCAGCCGGTAGAGCAGATTCTGGCTGTTTGCCGCAAGCTCCTTCGATCCTTCTATTTCTTTCTGCGCATCGCCTTGCCTGCCCTCCGCAAGCAGTGCCAGGGCAAGCCCGACGCTCGCGGCCAACTCATCATCGGCCTGTCTCTCGGAATGGAATTGGTTTTTCCACTGTCGAAAAGTGGTCTCAGCCTCAGAAGCGCGTCCCTCTTCAATCGAGAGGCCCGCCAAGGCAACCAGGGTCTCACCCAGCGTCTGCTTCTCCCCAGTCTGTTTGCGCAGAACCAGAGATCCTTCATAGTGTTTGCGAGCTTGCGCGATGTCTCCGCGATCTTTGGATACATCTCCCAGCCCCATCAGAACGTAGGCCACAGCACTCTTGTTTTCTATCTCCTCCGCACTCGCTCTCGCTCTGAGGTAATTGGTTTCCGCCAAGGAAAGATCTCCACTTTGGCGCGCCAGATCACCGAGGTTGTTCAAAGAGAGTGCAACTCCCTCTTTGTCATCGACAGCCGCGTAGTTGGGAACCGAATCCTCTAACAATTTTCTGGCTTGCTTGAGATCCCCCTGCATGAGGAGAGCGCCACCCAGGTCGCTCATTGTCGCGGCGATGCCATCCGGATTTCCAACTTCGCGGAACTCCGTGATAGCGGTCGAGAACATCGCTTCCGCACGCAGCAAATCGCCTTGAGCAAAATGAATGGCGGCAAGATCCGTAAGCATCATCGCTTCAGCATTCCGGTCCCCAGCAGCGAGGGCAGCCTGACGGGCGTTTTCGCAATCAGCCAACGCCTGTTGCGTAGAGGAGCCGATACCCGCGTTCTGCTGACACAGGAATGCGTAGGTCCGGGACACCAGAACCGGACGTCCCTGGGCGCGGCCCTTGGTGATCGCGGTCTGGGCGGCAGCTCGCGCCTTGTTCAGATCCTGGCCAATCCATGCCGATGCCTCGGTCATATCGATACGCGCGTCGTCTCCCAGCGGCGCGGGTAAACGACGAAGCGCGGCAAGTGTCTGCAAAGATGCCGTTGGCTGCACATTCATTTGTGCGGTGGCCAGCAACAACCCGTAATCCAGGTTGTCGGGGAACAGATGAAAGAGATCGCGATAGGCCTGCACCGCTTTTGGCCAGTTGTGGACTGACCGCCAATATTGCCCCTCAATCAATAAGCGGTCTTCCTGCGTCAGATCCTGGGAAAGCTGGCGTGCTTGCTGGGCCTCTGCGCGAGCCTTGTCCGCGTAACCCAGGTGCCACCAGGCTTCAGACAAGGCAGAATGAGCCAGCGGAAATTGAGGGTCAGCCGCCACCGCCTGCAGCAGAAGATCCCGCGCGTCGAGGAAATCGAAGGCCCAGAGCTTTTCGCGGCCTTCCACATAAAACCGGGCGCTGCGCTGGTCCGCGGGTAGCGCGAGCCGAGCTGCGCTCGCGTCCCGGGATGAATTGGGGCTAAGGCCGAGCCGCATGCGCAGGCGTGCCCCCGCCTGGGCGGCCAAAGCGAACAAGTTGTTTCGGTCGCCGGTAATTGCTTCCTCGGCAATTGTTTCTCCATCAGCCGTGTCCTGCACCCGCAGATCGAGCCGGATTCGCTGCTCATCTTTGCCGGGCAAAGGCGTATATGAGCCAAGCACCACCACGTCCGCACCTGGATTCTTGCGCAACTGCTCCAGGGTGGTCTTGGCCAAGGTCCCCGCTTGAGCAGACGGCAACTGCTGCTTGATCCGGGCCACGTCTTCGGAAGAAACCATGCGCAGGTCGCCGTGGGTGCCCAACTCCGTGTCCAGCATTTCAGCGAAGACAGGCGAGAGCCAATCGTCCTCCGGACGGCCGGGTAAATTGCGAAGCCCCAACACCGCCACCGAGCGCCGCAGTTGTACCTGGGCGGCTACTCTGTCTGCGGACTTTGGCGTCAAATAAGGCGCACTGGAGTGAAAGCGAAAAAACACACCTACGATGAGCAGCAGAAGTCCCAGTCCCGCCACCGCCCAGTAGATGCGGTGGGAGCGGACCCCGGCGCCACTGTTGACCACTCCGGAATTGGGGGGAACTAGTGGAGGAGGCGCGGCTTGCTGAACTGCCTGAATGTGTACCGGAGCTACAAAGCGGTATCCGCGACGGGGCACCGTCGCTACGTAGTGGGGAGCTTCCGCATTGTCGTTGAGCGACTCACGCACCTTACGGATAGCGACCCCAAGACTATTGTCAAACTCTACGAAGGTGTTTTCCGGCCATAAACGTTGCTGGACTTCCTCCCGGGTGACGATTTCGCCTGCGTGCTCTACCAGCATGAGCAACAGCCGGTAAGGGAGGTCCTGAATTTTTATGCGAATGCCGTTGCGTGCGAGGGTGCTCTTTTCCGGGTCCAATTCGAAGGGACCGAAACGATAGCGAGCTATTTTTGGAGACGTCTCCACCCCTACCCCGCATTCAGCTAAGCTCTTTGATCGCTTCACGGTCATTGTAGTGAGTTAATGCCAGGTTGCAAGTGACTCCTGGCAAAAGAGTTTACGGTTAATGGAAACTTAAGTGCCGATGCCATTGACGACCGCTCCTGGAGCGCGCACAGTGGCAGGGAATAATGGCACAACCGTTGCGTGCGCCGCCGCCAAGCCTGATTGCGACAGGGAAGTGGAGGGGATAAGCGCTTTTTCGCCCTAACCGTCGACGAGACAAACGCATCCAGCGCAACAACTGCAGGCGGATACAGACCGGCGCCAAGGAGACGACAATGACAAAATTTTGTGGGGCTTGCGGTTCGCCTTTGCCCGAAACGGCGATCTACTGCGGAGGTTGCGGGGCTGCCGTAGTGCCGGTGCAGCCGGCGAGCCGGGCACAGCAACCTGCGGCTGCCGGAACTCCGACGCCGCCGGGGGACCCGGCAAGCTGGGCGACCGTCGCCCTCCCCACAAACCTTCCACCGCCGGCCAATCCCGATCCGGTCGTTCGCGCACAGGCTCCAGCGGCCTTCCAGCCTCCGCCGGTGGCCTATGTACCGGCCCCGGCTGGTTATACCCCTGGCATTCCTTACCCGGCCAAGAAGTCAAACACCCTGCTGAAGGTCGTCCTCGCCGTGGTCGTTCTGGTTTGCGTCGGATCCGTCCTCGCCCTCGCCGGCCTTTACTACGGAGCGCAAATGCTCCGGCAAAAAGTACACCAGATCGCAACACAGGAATTGGGGGGAAGCAGTGTTTTCAATGGCAACGATAGCGGAGACGGTTTCAAGGGGGATCCCTGCCGTTTTCTCAGCAAAGCGGAGGTCAGCCAAGCCGTTGGACTCACCATCATCCGTACCGACGCAAAGGATGATGGCTGTAGCTATATCGCCAAGGGAGATCCGGCAGACGTGACGGCAAAGCACGCAGCGGCCATGTTGGGTGGCCTGGGAGCGGACGCACAAACGCAAAAAACCCTTCAGAAGTTCGCCGGAGCCATTTTTGCGCAGCAGGAAGCGAGCGACAAGAGCCTGTCTGCGCAGGCCGCTACCGGCGAGGTCCCGGTGCTGGTGGTCAGCTTCACCTCCGGCAATGCGCCGATGGAGATGAAGTTGAACCGGGGAACACTTGGCAGGATCACCAATGTTGCGCCCTCTGGAGACCAGAAAGCCGGTGCCCAAAACACCGGCTCGGGTGACCTGACCGGTATCGGCGACGAAGCCTTCGAGGCCGGCGGCAGCATGATCCTGGTTCGCAAAGGAAATACTGTTGCTCACTTTACGTACATCAGTTGTCCGTGCAACACCGGCAACATCAAGCCGCTGGCGCAGATGGTTGCGAGCCGAATGTGATCTCACATCCGGATTCAGGAGGGGATGTTTTATGAGTTTCTGCCAAACATGCGGAGCCGCTTTTGCCGATGGCGGTGCTTGCCCCACGTGTTCTCAGCGAGCCCAGGTCCTGAGTCCGCCGGCAGCCGCCGCAGGTCTGCCGGCCAATACAGCCGGAGCGCTTGCTTATCTGGCAGGCATTGTTACGGGGATACTGTTTCTGGTCATCGATCCCTACAAGACCGATCGCTTTGTTCGTTTTCATGCTTTTCAATTGATCTTCTTCAACGTTGCGTGGATCGCGCTCTGGATTGCGTGGACGATGATCGGGCTGGTCCTGGGCGCCGTCACCAAGGGCCCGTTCTTCATTCTTCAAGTGCCCATTGACCTGGTGCTGATAGTGGGCGGCTTTGCCTTGTGGGTGTTTCTCATGTACAGCGCTTACCAGGGTAAGACCACAAGGCTGCCGGTGATCGGCGCGCTGGCGGCGAAGCAGGCTGGGATTTAGTTTCAGCGGTGACTGCACAAGAGAACACCGAGATGCCGGGCGCGCCAAGACTGGTTTTGGCAAGGAGACCATGCAATGAAACTGTTACGGAAATCGATGCTGTTAACGGCTTTGCTTAGCACTACAGGCTTAGTGCTAGCGGCAAATACACCCTTTGCGGGGACGTGGAAAGTAAACCTGGAGAAAAGCGTTCTTGTTGGCGATACCGTCAAGTTCAGCTCGACGGGCGATGTCATGCGGTTGACCGGTGGTGGTGAATCCTATGAGTTCAAGACGGATGGTACTGAGAGCAAGACCAGGTTCGGCGCCGCATCCTGGAAGAAAATTGACGAGAAGACCTGGGAAGAGACGGACATGGTGAACGGCCACCTCGATTCAACAACGACCTGGACACTTTCCGCCGATGGTAAGACGCTGACCGCACACACCACTGGTAATAAACCGGGTGGCGGAAGCTTCGATGACACTTCTACCTATGTGCGAACTGCAGGAACAAAGGGCTTGGCAGGAACATGGAAGAATAAGGAGTTCAAAGGAAGCGCGCCCAGTCTTCTGACGCTCAGCGATATCGAGAATGGCATAGCTTTCGATGAGCCCGATTTCAAGATGAAGGCCACGGGCACGTTCGACGGTAAGCCGGGAAACGTCGAAGGCCCCGGCATTCCGGCAGGTGCTTCTTTCTTTATAACCAGGACAGGACCGCACAGCTTCAAGATGACGCGGACACAAAACGGGAAACCGTTTGACATGCCCAGCTGGACGGTATCACCGGATGGAAAGTCGCTTTCGGTGGTGACAAGAACTGCGGGGACCACGGATCCGCCGACGAAGGAAGTGTTTGAGAAGCAGTAAGCAGGACCGCTCGAGTGGTTCTTCGAGATTAAAGCTGCGACCTCCGGACTATCAGTGGGTGGCCCAAGTCTCGCAGTTGAGACCTGGGTTTCTCCTCGCAAGGAAAAATGCTCGTTCGAGCACATCGGCCGCCCGATCCAGCCCATGGGTCTGGGCAATCGTTCTCTGGAACCGGCGCGCTGTGTCCCTGTAGCTCGGGTTTGCTAAAACTTCTTGCATCGCTCCAGACAGGTTTTCCGTGTTCATCGAGGCGACCGGGACGGATTTACCCACGCCATGGTAGACAATTCTGGCAGCAATGCCCGGTTGATCGAAGCCGACCGGAATCGCCACCATCGGCACACCGAGCGCAAGCGATTCGAGCGTTGTGTTGATGCCGGCATGCGTAATGCACAGCTCGGCTCGTTTGAGCAGCTCTATCTGGGGAGCCTTGGGAACCGCGATGGCGTTTGGTGGGATCGGGCCAATGTCATCCATCTGAATATTGCTGCCTATTGAGAGGACCAGCTGTCGCGCTGGAATAGCGGCCGCCGCCTTCAAAATGTTGCGGAAAACAGCTGTTAACCCATTCACCAGCGTGCCCATAGAGGCATAGATCAGTGGTTCGCCGGTAAGCCTTTCCCAGGGAAAGGCCACACTCTCTCGCCCATAATCGTCAAGAAAAGGACCAGCATAGTGAAATGCTGGGCCCTGGGGAACGTCTGGGAAGTCGAACTCTTTCGGCGTCTGGGTAATAACCGCCAGTTTCGAAATGGTTGCATTGGGAGTGTTCCAATCAATTTGCAACCCGTGGTTGTCTGCCCAGGACCGAGCCACCTGCTGAATCGGTTGAAACACAGAACTCATCTTCTTGACTGCTTCCATGTTCCTGGCCCTCGCCACGGACGTGTCTTCGTGGTCCCAGCCAAACAAGCAGGGCGGCGTCGCTCCGGAGTAGTCGATATGCAGCACATTCCAGATATGCGCATAGGGGATACCCATGTTCATCGGAACAAGCTCGGCAAAGAAATGAACCGTATCAATGACGAGTGCCTCTACGCCTCTGTGAACAAGCTTTTCCGGCAGTTGCTCCAGCGTTATCCTGGTCCGCTGCGGATGCATCTCGTGGAAGGAGTAGCGGACGACATCCTCTCCCTTGAGCGTTGCCAGACGCGCATACATTGCAGGCGTGGTCCCGGCGGGGTACTCTTCTTCCCCGAACGGGACAAAGTCAAGACCGGCGCTATGGACGATGCGCGCAGCATCCGGAAGACCGAAAAATATTACCTCGTGCCCGCGTGCCTGCATCTTGCGGCCCAAGGCCGTCATTGGATGTAAGTGCCCGGTGAGCGGCATGCTGAGAAAGCCAACCTTCATTATTTACACCTTCCGCAAGACGGTTGTGACATCTGGTGTTTGACCCTCCCTGATACATCAACACTTCGTCCCCTGTTTTATTCCACCGACGAAGGCGGCAGGCCCGGCCCGAACGCTTACATCACATCCAGCGAAGGCGCACGTACCGCGACAGACCCCAAATGGATACCTTGATCGGAACTATAGTTGAGTGCGGTACACAGAAGGTGAGACGCCCACAGAGTTTCTGAAGACGGTTGCGAAATGCTGTTGATTGCGGAAGCCCACTTCCAATCCGACGTCGAGAACAGAGAGGCGGGAATCTGCAAGCAGTTCTTTACTTCGCTCGACACGGAGCCGAAGCATGTATTGGTGGGGGCTCTGGGTGGTGCTTGCACGAAACTGAAATGAGAAATGGGATAAACACAGGCCCGCACAGTCAGCGAGGTCTTTCAAGCCGATTTGTTTGTCTATGTTGGCGTGCATGAACTCAACAACGCGACGAAGGACACGAGGAGCCATGCCCCCTTTGCGGGAAAGCGGTCTCGGAGCGACGGTGTTGAATGAGGTTAAGAGCAGGTTGGCTAGGGCAGTTTCAATGCAATCAACAAACAGTTTTCCTGCCGAATAGCCTCTGGCTCGTTCCGCATCCAGGGCAAACAACAAATGGGTTAACCGGTCGTCTGCAACCACTTGCCTCGGAACGACTTCGAGAGATCTATCCCGGAGACGTTCACGTGCCGCTTCCATCAATGCGGAGTCCGGGATTCTGATGGATAGTACGCTGATCGTCTGGTCCCAGCTGATGTTGTGCCATTCTTTTCGAGGACAAAACACAGTCTGGCCATCGGCTATGGGAAGCCTGGCAATGGCTTCGTCTTTCAACGAAAAGCCAATCGTTGCGGGCTTCATAAAAAAATGGAGCAGCTGGTCTTCAAGAAGATGCGATTGCCGGCTTATCGGTTCGAGGTCGCGGCGCTCCACAAGCAGGGATGATGAGGGAGATAAGGGCCCAATGGGGGTCGCATCAAACATCGGCTGCACGCTCCCCTCTCGATGAGAGAGGATGCGGAATGCACTTTCGTTCCCGGTATTCATCTTTTCTTCGCAGCTGTTAGATGGTCACCCCCTCGGGAAAGTCGCTTGGATTGTCACCGGTAAAACGGAACGCCACGTGCCAAGGCGAGGTCAGATCAAATAAGCCATTCGTAGTCAGCAGGATGTCAGCAGGGAGTGTGCGGCGAGGACAAGGTTCGTTGCCACTGTCCCAGCCGCACAGCACCGTTCAGAGTTCTACCCATTTCGTGAAATATGAAGCCAGGGCGGCGCGCCGGGAGGTGAGTTTGTCGTAGTAATCTGACCAGCCGGCAACTTTCCCATCGTCTATCTGCACGATGGAGACCCCGTGCACCGAAACCGGAAACGTTAGTGAGACTCCGGCGTAGTAGCCAGGCTCTGTTACATTGGCTTGAAGTGTCCATTCCGCGATCACGCGATCGCCGCTCACGAAGATTGCGTCAATCTGCAGCAAAGAATCCGGGTACAATTCGCGTGCCTTTCGGAAGAACTCAGCCAAGCACTCCTTGTTCTTGAATTCCAGGTCAACCCCGTGATCCTTGAAGCTGAACTCTGCGGTAAAACAGGCGATCGCGTCTTCGATCTTTCCTTCTCTTAGATGTTCCAGGACAGTGAGTACCACCCCGTCCAGAGCTTCCATTCCAACCAACACTTCGACCATTTCTGTTCTCCTTGGCATCTTGAACCAGCTCTTATCGTCTGCCGGGCAGCCTTTCGCCATGCGAGACGCATCAGCGCAAAGTAGCTTGTTGATCGGAATAAGCTTCGACACTTGAAAGCTTGTGTGCGGTGTGGAGCAGCTCAGCGGCGCGCTCGCCGATGATGATGCAGGGAGCCATGGTATTGCCGGTGGCCACGCGCGGCATGATCGAACCGTCTGCAATGCGAAGGTTTTCGATCCCATAGACCTTAAGTTGACCGTCAACGACCGACATTGAATCGCGCCCCATTTTCGCGGTACACGTCTGATGGTGGTAAGTGGAGGCCGCATCGCGAATGAAGTCTTCCAGTGCGGTTCCTCTCAGGTTGCCAGGCATGACTTCGCGTTTTGTGAAGGGTCGAAGCGTAGCCGAATTGCCAATCTCGCGACAAAGTTCCACGTGCGCTACTGCAGCTTTCAGGTCGTCCGGGTGGGACAGCGTATTGGCGTCGATCTGTATAGGGTCGTCAGGGTTGAGTCCCGTCAAGCGAATCTGGCCTCGGCTTTTCGGCCGTACGACACCTCCATACATCGTCCAAGAAGCCGCGGGAGGATTAAACCTGGCGCCCGTTTCGGCACTGCAGACGGGCACTTCAATCTGGCAGGTCTGCAAATCCGGAGTGTCAAGACCAGGATTGCTCTTCCAGAAGAACGTTGCCTCAGCTCCATTGTTGCGATGAGCGAGCAGTTGCTGATACTCCCAGACACAGCCGATACCAAAATGATCCTGAAAGTTCTGTCCCACACCTGGAAGATGCTGGACGACCGGTATGCCGAGACGTTGCAGCTCAGCCTGATCGCCAATGCCAGAAAGCATCAACACCTTTGGCGTGTGCATAGCGCCCAGCGATAGGACAACCTCGAATCCAGCCGTGATGCGTTGGATTTTTCCGTCAAGAGCGAACTCTACACCAGTGGCTCGCTTTCCCTTTAAGGTGAGCTTGGTCACCAATGCGTGCGTGAGCACAGTCAGGTTCGGCCGGTCCATGTAGGGGAAGACATAAGTTCGAAAGACGGATAGGCGCTTTCCGTCGCGTGCGCGCACATCGATAATAGAGGCCCCGCCGGCGCATTCCATCATTCGGCCATTGTTGCTATCGAAAGTTGGCATCCCGAAGGAA
>CAZSUK010000431.1:0-5766 GCA_964609355.1 uncultured Acidobacteriaceae bacterium
CAAGCGCAGGAATTCCGTCACAAAGTTCGCCGGCAGAATGTCACGCAGATACTGGCCCACCGCCTCCTGGCGTGACATGGCATACATCACTTCCATCTGCGCGTTCCAGCTCTCGACCCGCTCTTCGAGATCAACCGCGAACACACCCACGTTGATTGATTCGACGATATTCTCGTTGAACTCTTTCAGCCGCTCGTACTCGGATATCTTCTGCTCCAGGCTGGCATACAAGCGCGCGTTCTGGATGGCGATCCCGATGTAGCTCGCCATCGATTCCAGCAATTCCACATCCTCGCTGGTAAGGAAATCCCCATGCGTGGTGCGCCCCAGACCGATGATGGCAATGGTCTTCTGCTGCAGCCGGCAGGGCAGGTAATAATTCAGATCCAGCAGCGCCGCTGCCTGGCGTTCTTCCTGGTCCAGATGAAGCACCTGTTGCGGGTTCTCGAGAAAGATATGAGTTCCCGCCTCAGGCTGATCGAAGTTCAGGAAGCTCATTCCAGGATGGCTTTCCCAGCTCTGCACGTGTGGCGGCAGCCCGTGAGATGCCATTAACCGGTAGCCACCGTGCGCATCGGGGAAAAAGATAGCCACCCGGGCCACCAGCAAAGTCTCTGACAGCCGATCCACAATCGAGCTCAGCAACCGGTTCAGATCCGTCTGCGAGCTCAAGCCGCGCCCGAACGTGATCAGGGTCTGACGGTAGTCGTAACGCTTGTGGTCAAAAACCCGATCGACGCGATCTTGAATGGCGCGTTTTAGCGGTTCGAAAAGCTGGGCGGTGATGATGATGGCGGCAATCAGCCCCCACGCTCCTGCGCTGGGCAGACGGGTGTGCACCAGTTCCGCTGCCACCGCAACCGCCCCAAAGTACAGCCCCACCAGGGCAGCCGTCGCCAAGGTATAGGTGACTCCGCGCTTGAAGATCAGGTCGACATCCATCAAGCGGTAGCGAACGATGGCCCAGCTAAACGTGAGCGGCAAAAAGATCAGGCAAATCCCTCCCAGCTTGACCAGAACACTGGGAACCGTAATGCCGGTAAGAAAAGGGATCACATCCAGCACGGTGAAGGGGATGACCGTGAGCAAAGTTCCCCGGGTCAGCCACTTCAGCTGCTGCCGCCGGAGCGGGTTTTCCTGGCGCAGATAGTTGCGGAAGAAGACCAGGGCCGCGAGCACGTAATAGAGTGCCAGGTAGCCCATGGCGAGCTGGTTGAGACGTGTGCTCAGCGCCTCGGTAGCTTGCCAACGCCATTGAGCCACGATTTGCAGTCCGAGTACGGCCAGGCCGGGAACGTAGATCAGCGAGTTGAGCCAATGACGGCGGGAGGCCGGCCGCTCCTCCGGGAAGGCTAATGCAAAGTGGAGAAAGAGCGCGGGTTGCAGAGCTCCCGCCAAAATTCTGCCCCAATAGATCGTCCAGTCGAAGGTGTTGAGTTTACCCGTGTAATTGAACGAATAAAGGACAAAGGAGGCTAAACAGAAAATGAAGAAGTGAGTCGCGCGCGGAGCGGTCCAGCGGCGAAACAGCACGTATAGCCCAATCGACAGGTATACCAGCGCAATGAGCCGCAATCCCTGGTTTTGGCTGCGGTCGGCTTCAGTCAGGATTACCGATGCGTGGATGGGGATGCCCGCGCGGACCAGGTAGTAATCCATTCGTCCCCATACGCCCGCCGGAAACCACTGCCGCGTGAGAGACGACATGCGTGGAGTGGGGACGCTCGCGCCCCGGCCGCCAGAAAGCTTGGCCGCCGTCAGCAGATCCCCGGCTCTGATCCCTGCCAGGTCGCCGGGTCCATTCTTGAGCACCCGTTGGGCTTCCAGACCGCCCGGAGCTTCTACCCAGGAAACCTGATCAGTGGGCAGCGAAAACGAGCCCTCTTTGGTGAAATTCAGCGACGCAAGAACGGCGGCCGCCAGGGTGAACCCAGCGAGAAGAACGACGGCCACCCGAATTTGAAACACCTTAAGCATCGCGTCCGCGCGAAAAAAGCAAGAAGCTCCAGCAGAGTAAGAGCACGCTGTGGACCAACAGCAAACTTGGCGTCCGGGCGTCCTAGCCTTCGCACCCTCAATTAGCAGGCACAGTATACTCTTGATTCGATAAGAGATATACAACGGCGAATCGTTGGGCTATCTGCCTGGTAATTCCCCCTGTGGGAAATCTGACGGTTTCCCGTACACGCATATGACACGGCATATCGCGTAATCTTATTTTCAGTAACCTTACAAATCGACTGGCGGGTCGGGTTTGGGCATCTTTTTGCTGCCCCGTTGTGTTCCTACACATTTTGAATAGAATGTGAATTCTGCCTTTTCAACTCTCAGCAAGGGCGAATTGCGGTAAGGGGCATCATGGCATTAGGGCGTTGGATGTTGGACGCTTTCGAGCGAATCCCAGTTGAAAAGCATTGGGTTCAGGTGGACGGACATCGCATGCACTGCCTTAAGGCAGGCGTCGGACCAGACCTCATTCTGGTGCATGGCCTTTTGGGCACCGCCTCCGCCTGGGATCCGGTGATTCCCCATCTGGCAGCAGAATCAACTGTTTATGCTGTGGATGCGCTGGGCATCGGCGAGTCAGACAGGGTGCCCGGCATTGACGCTACTCTTGAGGCCCAGGCCGGCCGTCTGGTCGCGTTTATGGACCAGTCCGGCATCCGTTCAGCCGACTTCCTGGCCACCTCCCATGGTGGCACTGTCGCCTTGACGCTGGCTGCGAAATATCCCAACCGGGTCAAAAATCTGGTGCTGCATGCTCCGGCGAACCCCTACTCCCTGCTTGGCGACCCGCTCATCAATTTCTATCTAAGCGGGTTAGGCAGGTGGTTTGCTCACCGCGTACCCACTCTGCCCGCACCCATGCAATCGCTCGCCCTGGGTCGCATGTACGGAGATCCCTCCCAGTTGCGCGACGGTTCCCTGGGCAAGTACATCGGCTCTTTGCGGGTTCCGGGAACGGTGAACTACGTCCTCAGCATCCTGAGCACCTGGTTTGCGGACATGGCCAAACTGAAGACGGACCTCGGCCATGTGCGCCAGTTTCCCACTCTCCTTCTGTGGGGCGACCTGGACCGGGCTGTGTCCATCGAATCGGGCCAGCAGCTGCGCCGCTGTTTTGATCAGGTCGAATTCCAGGTTCTTCCCGGCACCGGGCATCTGCCTTACGAAGAATGCCCGGAGGCGCTCAGCCGGCTCGTAAACTCCTTCTTGTCAAGGATGCGCGAGAGGTTGCGCGAGGCCGGTCCTCAGCTGGTGCGAAGCAAAGCCCGTCTGGTGTAACTCTCCGCTTCACTTTTTGCGAAATTCCCCTCCATCGGCTAGCCAAAGCGCGCATACTTGGTCTAATAGCAAGAGCGAAGTGGGTCGAGGTTGCAATGAGCAAAATGCTGAAGCGGATACCGGCCGAATTAATGGTTGCGAGCAGCTTACTGCTGGCGCCTGGTTTAACCCTGACGGGCTACGGACAGAACAACCAGCCGAGCAGCACGCCGCCATCGAGCACCCAGCCCAGTAACACCCCACCCAGCAGTACACCGCCCAGTAGCATCCCGCCTTCTACCTCCGCCCCGGATGCGACCGTACCCTCGGCGGATGGCAAGATGCCCGGAGTCAAACCAGGCAGCGTCGACGACGTGAGTGCGGTCGGTACCCGCGACATTGGCGGTCGTGGCATGGGCAACTGGTATTCCACCGAGACCGAAATCCGCATGGGCAAGTCCTACGCCATGCAGTTGGAAAAGAGCGTCAAGTTCGTCAACGACCCGGTAGTCAACGAATATGTAAACCGGGTAGCGCAAAACCTGGTGAAAAATTCTGACGCCAAGGTGCCCTTTACCATCAAGGTCATTGATTCCGATGAAGTCAACGCCATGGCGCTTCCTGGCGGCTTCATGTATGTGAACAGCGGTCTGATCCTGACTGCGGACGACGAAGCCGAGATGGCGGGTGTGATTGCTCACGAGATATCCCACGTCGCGGCGCACCATGCCGTGCGCGAGCAAACCCGAATGAACTACGCCCAATTGGGCACGATTCCCCTGATCTTCATCGGTGGTTGGACGGGTTACGGCATTTACGAAGCCGCCCAGATCGGCATTCCGCTGACCTTCCTGTCGTTCTCTCGCGGCTTTGAGTCTCAGGCCGATTTTCTCGGAGTGCAATATATGTACCGTGCGGGCTACGATCCGCAGGCCTTTGTAACCATCTTTGAGAAGCTTGAGAACCTGGAAAAAACCAAGCCGCATCTGATCGCCAAGGCATTCTCGAGTCACCCTCAGACGCCTGATCGCATTGAGGCAACGCAGAAGGAAATTGCCACTCTGTTACCGCCGAGGGCGGAATACGTGGTGACCACCTCTGAGTTTGACGACGTCAAGGCGCGTCTTGCCCGCATCGAAAACAAGCGCAAACTGAACGACGGCGGCAAGGGCAATCAGCCCACCTTGCGTCGCGCCAGCACCTCCAACAACGACCCCAACGGCCCGCCAGACTCCTCGCAGCCCGGCAACGACCGCCCGACCCTGCAGCGCCGCGACGACAACTAGCCAACAGCTATAAGCAACGAAAAGGGCCACCCATTGGGTGGCCCTTACAGTTTTTATCGCCGAAAGATCTGGGTATCAGGACACGACTTTAGTCGGGCCGTTTTCAAAGAAGATTTAGGTTTTTAGCCCCTTGAACACATTTTCCACATCTACTTGGAAAAGAGTCTCTGGAGGAAGGGCACGGCTTCAGCCGTGCCATGAGCACGGCATCTTATGAGGGCTTTAGCCCCTGAGGGCATCTTTTTATCAGCGCATCGGAGAATCTAGCGGATGGAAAAGCGTACCTCAGCGGCTAAAGCCGGGTATTGCAGTGTCATTTACGGCACGGCTGAACCCGTGCCCTTCCAGGACCGAGTTCTTACGCAGACTCTTTAGCCCCCCGGGATTTTCTTTGGCCACGTTCCCCGGTGAACGGGGGCGAAGCCCAGCGGCCGGCGCCCCGCTCAGCAACCCTTCTTACACTTAGCTAAAATCGCCGCCTGCAACCGTTCCCGTAATCCCTGGGGCAATTCATAAATCTCATGATTGCGGTAAATCTGAATCGTCTTTTGCGTCGTGCGCATGGTGATCACGCAATGTTCGCATCCCTCGAGATGGGCCTGCAGGTCGGCCACCAGGCCGGTAGGCACCTGGTTATCGAGAAAATCACCGAGTTGCGCCAGAAACTCTGAGCAGTTCATTTAGTCCCATCCTCATTCTTGCGGAAGTAGCGGCTCAACCGCTCCCGCAACTGCAGCCGCGCCCGCAGTAGACGCGACTTGACTGCTGGCACACTCAACCCGAGCGTTTCCGCTGTCTCTTCCGTCGACAACCCTTCCACATCGCGCAACACAAAAACTACCCGGAAGCCGGGTGGCAGACCCTGAATGGTCTTGCGCAGAATCTCTGCCAGTTCCGACCGCCCGTACATCATCTCCGGATCCGGCCGCCATTCCGCCAGATCCCGTGGCATGGACCCCTCTTCGGTCTCCACGTCCTCGTCAATCGACACCATCCGGCCCGTGCGCCGTTTGCGCAGCCGCATCAGCGATTCATTCACTGCGATGCGCACCAGCCAGGTATAAAACTTCGAATTCCCCTGAAATTGTTCCAGCTTCTCGTATGCCTTTAAAAAGGCATCCTGGACAACATCCTCCGCATCCTCCCGGTTCTGGGTGATGTGTTGGGCAATACGAAATACCTGCCGGTCGTACTGCTTTACCAGCTGTTCGAAGGC
>CAZSUK010000432.1:0-2573 GCA_964609355.1 uncultured Acidobacteriaceae bacterium
CGAGGCGGGCGAGGAAGTCGGCCGCGTTCAGGCCGCCGTCGCTCGCGGCGACGAGCAGATTGTGGATGCCGCCGGCGTTGCCGGTGGTCTTCAACCCGAGCCGCCGCGCCGAGTAGCTGCCGAGCACGTAGCCGTCGAGCACGCCGTCGCGCACCAGCTCGCGGTCGCGCGTGGCGGCGCCCTCCTGGTCGAAGGGGCTGCTGGCGAGCGCCTTCAATAAATGCGGCCGTTCGTGCATCTGCACGAACGCCGGGAACACCTGGGTGGCGGCGGCATCGAGCAGGAACGAGGCCTTGCGGTACTGGGCGGTGCCGCGGATCGCGCCGAGGAAGTGCCCGATGAGTCCGCGCGCCATGTCGGGCGTGAAGGCGACCGGCGCCTTGCGCGTCCTCAGGCGCCGCGCCCCGAGTCGCGCCAGCGCCCGCTCCCCGGCCAGGCGGCCGATGCTTGCGGCGTCCTCGAGATCGGCCGCATCGCGCGCCACGCTGTACCAGTGATCGCGCTGCATCTCCTCGCCCTGCTCCGCGATCAGCGAGCAGCTCACCGAGTGGCTGGTGGCGGAGTAGCCACCGAGGAAGCCGAGGGAGTTGCCGTACATGCCGCTGTAGCGCTGGCTGCCGACGGAGGCGCCTTCGGAGTTGGCGACGCGCGCATCCACCGCGAGCCCGGCCGCCTCGCAGTCGCGCGCCAGCTCGATGGCGCGCTCCGGGACGAGGTCCCAGGGGTGGTCGAGATCGAGATCGGGGATGTCGCGCGCCAGGGCTTCCGGCTCGATCAGCCCGGCGTAGGGGTCCTCGGCGGTATAGCGCGCGATGGCGCACGCCTTGGCGACGGTGTCGATGAGCGCGGCGCGCCCGAGAACGGCGGTGCTGGCCGAGCCCTTGCGCTTGCCGAAGTAGACGGTCACCGCGAGCCCGCGGTCGCGCTGGTACTCGACCGTGTCGACCTCGCCCAGGCGCACGTTCACCGACAGGCCCCGGCTCACCGAGGCGTCGGCTTCGCACTGCGTGGCACCCTGGCGGCGCGCCTCCTCCAGCGTGAGGCTGACCAGGTCCGCCAGCTGCCCGGCACCGGCGAGCTCGGAACTCGATGGCATGGTGGTAGTGTAGCAGCCGCGATGAGCCGAGCAGACGACGCCGACGACGACGCCGAAGAGCGCCCGAGCAAGAGTGCGCGCAAGCGCGCCGCGCACGCCGCCCAGGATCTCGGCGAGCAGCTGATCGCGCTGCCCGAGGAGGAGCTCGCCTCGCTCGGCATCCCCGAAGAGCTCGCGGCGGCGCTGCGCGAGGCGCGCCGGATCACCAGCCGCGCCGGGCTCGCCCGCCAGCGCCAGTACATCGGCAAGCTGATGCGCGCACTCGACCCCGAGCCGATCCGTGCGGCGCTTGCGGCGCGCGGCGCCGTGAGCGCGCGCGAGGCGGAACGCTTCCGCCGCGTCGAGGCCTGGCGCGAACGCCTCATCCGGGGCGATCCTGCCGCGCTCGCCGAGCTCGCGCGCGAGCATCCGCAGATCAACATGGAGGAATGGGCGCGGCGCGTCGCTGCGGCCCGCGCCGAGCGCGCCCGCGGCGGCCACACGGGCGCCGCGCGCGAGTTGTTTCGCGCGCTGCGCGCTTTGTTGGATACAATGCCGTGATGAAGGCCCTCGTCGGCATCATCATGGGCTCGGCCTCCGACTGGGAAACCATGCAGGCCGCGGCCGATACTCTCGACCGGCTCGGCGTCGCCTACGAGGTGCGCGTGGTCTCGGCGCACCGCACGCCGGACCTGCTGTTCGAGTACGCCGCGGGTGCGCGCGCACGCGGCCTCGAGGTGCTGATCGCCGGCGCCGGCGGCGCGGCGCATCTGCCGGGCATGACCGCGGCCAAGACGAGCCTGCCGGTGCTCGGCGTGCCGGTGCAGTCGAAGACCCTCGCCGGGCTCGACTCGCTCCTGTCGATCGTGCAGATGCCCGCCGGGGTGCCGGTCGCGACCTTCGCCATCGGCAGCGCCGGCGCCACCAACGCAGCGCTCGCCGCCGCGGCCATCCTCGCCAACAAGCATCCGGCCGTGCACCAGGCGCTCGAGACTTTCCGCGCCCAACAGACCGCGGGCGTGCTCGACAACCCCGACCCGCGCCAGCTCAAACGCTCATGACCGTCGGTATCGTGGGCGCCGGCCAGCTTGGCCGCATGCTCGCTTTGGCGGGCTATCCGCTCGGACTCGATTTCCTGTGCCTCGATCCGGCGCGCGATGCGCCGGCGGGCCAGGTGGCGCCGCTTCTCCATGGCGCCTTCACCGATCGCAGACTCCTCGCCGAGCTCGCCCGGCGCTGCGAGGTGGTGACCTTCGACTGGGAGAACGTGCCGGTGGCGAGCCTGCGCACGATGCAGCGCAGCGCGCACGGCGCACGCATCTCCCCGCCGGCGGCGGCGCTCGCCTGCGGCCAGGACCGGGTGAGCGAGAAGCGCCTGTTCGAAAAGCTCGGCATCCCGACGACGCGCTGGCGCGCGGTCGACTCGCGCGCCGAGCTCGCCGCGGCGCTCGCTGCGGTGGGCTTGCCGGGCGTCATGAAGACGCGGCGCCTCGGCTAT
>CAZSUK010000433.1:0-14636 GCA_964609355.1 uncultured Acidobacteriaceae bacterium
TTCTGATACGGAGCCCGGTCATGTGGGCTCTTCTCTTCCGTCTTGAGCTCTTCCTCACGCGCCGAACCACCCTTGCTTTTCTTAGCCATTGGAGCACCTCACTGAGGAGATGCTCCCCAACCCAGCGAGTTGCCTTACGTATCGAGCCGGAACTTGTTTTCCGCCAGCCGGAACATTGGCCGCCACACCAGCCGGTTCACCGTCACCACCATCAGCGACATAATAATCGTCGCCAGCAGCAAAATAGAAAACTGGCCATGATCGCTGGCTGCGCTGATCTCCGCCCCCAAACCCAGCGTCTGCAATGTCCGGTCCTTCAAGTGGAAATACTCCGCGACAATACTAGCGTTCCACGCCCCGCCGGAAGCGGTCACCAGCCCGGTCACCAAATACGGGAAAATCCCCGGCAAAATCACCACTTTCCACCGCTGCCAGCGGGAAAACCGGTACAACTTAGCCACTTCCTTCAAATTCGAGGGAATAGCCGAAGCGCCCGCAATCACATTGAACAGGATGTACCACTGCGTGCCCAGCAGCATCAGGGCAACAGACCCAATGCCCAACCCGCCCCCAGCCTGCACCAGTGCAATCAGCAAAATGGGAAAAATCGCCGTTGCCGGATACGACGCCGCGATCTGTGCCAGTGGCTGAGCGATGCGCGCCAGGCGAGGATGAAAGCCGATCGCCACCCCAACAGGAATGGTCCAGGCAGAGGCAATCAGCAACGCAGCGTTCACCCGCAGAAACGTCGCCCCCGCGCCCTTTAACAGCTCCACAAACTCTGCTCCATGGATATGGCGCAGCAACTCCAGCGCCCGAAACGCGGCAAAGGTCACCAGCAGCGCGGCGGCGGTAATAAACAAGATCGCCGCCAATTGCGATCGCTTGCGCGGCGCATGGATTGGCCGCGCAACCAGCTCCCGGCGCCGCCGCGCCAAGCGGCCATAGATCCCTTCGCTTGCCGGTATAAGCGTCGCCTGCTTCAACCAGGCCAGCGCATTCGAGTTCTGTAGCGCGTACAGAATGGGAGAGGTCTTCCGGCTGGTGCTCTCGCCCTGCTCGAACTTGAACTTATCCGCCCAGGCGATCACCGGCCGCCACACCAGCTGATCCGTAGCAACAATAATCAGGATCATGGCCACCGATCCCCAAACCATCCCCCGGGTGTCCCCCGTGCTGGCAGCCGTCTGCAAATAAGACCCCAGCCCGGGCAGCCGGAAATCCCGGTCGCCCAGAACAAACATCTCGCACGCCATGAGGAAAAACCATCCACCTGCAACCGACACCATCGAGTTCCACACCAGGCCGATGGCGGAGTAGGGCAACTCCAGTTGCCAGAACCGCTGCCAGGCAGAAAATTTAAAAACGCCGGCCGCTTCCCGCAGCTCGCGCGGCAAACTCTTCAGCGAAGAGTAAAAGCTGAAGGCCATGTTCCACACCTGCCCGGTAAAAATCAGCAGGATCGCCCCCAGTTCGATTCCCAGCTGCCGTCCCGGAATCAACGACACCATGGCCAGCATCACCCCAGGAAGAAAACTCAGGACCGGGATCGATTGCAGGATGTCGAGGACCGCGATCATGAAGCCTTCTGCGCGGCGGTTGTAGGCGGCGATGTAACCGTAACCCACAGCGAAAACCAGGCTCAGCAGGTAAGCAGCCGCAATACGAACCACGGAATAGAACGCGTACAGCGGCAGCATTTTCGGCGAATTGGAGATGGCCACCGACGCCACCGGGTGGCCCAGCCAATACTGCGCAATGCGCAGAACTGCATAAAACAGCGCCAGCCCGCAGGTGGCAACGCTCAGATCAAGAAAAAACGGCCAGGTCCGCTCGATGACCAACGAGCGGGATAGGGTAGGCACACTGAACAGTTTGTTGGGCTCGGTCATTCGATCGGAGCCTCTTCAACCGGCTCTGCCGTCTCTTCTTCCTCGGGAAGGATGAATCGCCTGCGCGAAGCGTCGAAGTCGAACAGCTCTGCATATCGGCCCCAGTTGATCGCCGTTTCCAGCTGGCGCTGGGTCTCGTCGTCGCTGAACTGTTCATCCAGCATGTCCAGAAAAAACTCCTCCGGAACCGTGTGGTCGGACTTGGTAGCCAGCGCGCGGGTAATCTGTCGCAGTAGCAGAACATTCTCTACCGCGGCCTTACGGAAAAGCTCCTTCTGTAGCTGAATCTCCGATTCGGCGTACTCCCGTCCCTCGGGCGTAATAGCCGCGTCGCCTTCTTCGACCTTGAGGAACTTTAGCAATGAGGCCGCATCGACAATCGGCAGCAGGTCGTCGATTTCAAACGCCAGATCGTCAGCCAGGCGATAAATATCGGCTCGGCCGTTGTAGTCGATGAGGAGTTCGAGCAAGCCGGCAATCCCACCAGGGCGTGCGTGGGGAAGCATCTGGTAGTGCATCTGCCGTTGGTCCCGCACCGCGACCCTTTGCGGCACAGCGGAGGGGGCAACGTCCGGCCGGGTAAGGACCTTGTAGATGTAATCCACCAGTTGGGTGAAGGCCGCGCTTTTGCGGTCGCGTGGTTGAGCCAGGGTTACCGCAAAATCGACCCGCACATGTCCCGGATTTCGACCCAGCACAATGATCCGGTCGGCCAACAGCAGGGCTTCCTCAATATTGTGAGTCACCAGAAAAATGGATTGGGTCGGAATCGTCTTCTTGTGCCACAGCTCCATCAGTTCACTGCGCAGGTTCTCCGCCGTCAGCACATCCAGAGCAGAGAAGGGCTCATCCATAAACAACACTTCCGGCTGCACCACCAGCGCGCGCGCGAAGCCCACCCGCTGCCGCATTCCCCCCGAAAGCTCTTTGGGATACGCCGCCTGAAATCCGTCCAGACCAACCGTATTCAGAATCTTCAGGCACTGTTCCCGCCGGTCCTCACTCGAAACGCCCCGGGCAATCAGCGGCGCTTCCACGTTCTCCACCACCGTCAGCCAGGGAAAGAGCGCGAAGCTCTGAAAGACAATCCCCACGTGGGCGTCGGCTTGCATGATCGGCGTGCCATGCCAGAAGACCTCCCCTGCGGAAGGTTGGGAGAGACCGGCCAGCATGCGCAGCAAGGTAGACTTGCCCGAGCCCGACGGTCCCAGCAGGGCAACAATCTCCCCCTGCACAATAGACAGGTCAGTGGGTGCGATCACCTGGATGCGGTTCTCGCTCGGCTGGGCATAATACTTCTCAACCTGCTGGGCGCGAATGATCGGTTCAGCCATCGGCAAAAGGTCCGACAAAAAAAATTGTGGTCAAATCTTCTTATACACGGAGAACTTTACTTAGGAGTTGCACATGCCACAACGCTACGGCGGGAGGCAGCATCAGAGTCAAAAGCGTATGATTGAAGGTACCGCTTCAGTGTTTCCTACAGAAAGACTTAGATCGTCCCTCAGGAGCAAATGACCAACTCACAAGCGAAGCCCAAGGTGCTGGTAGCGGATGACGAGCAAGTGATCGCAGACACGCTGGCCATTATCCTAAACCAGAGCGGATTTGAAGCCACTGCTGTCTACAACGGCGAAAAGGCGGTAGAAGCCGCGCGGACCCTACGGCCCGACATGCTCATTTCCGACGTCATCATGACCGACATGAACGGAATTGACGCCGCGATCACCATCCGCGGTATGCTTCCCAACTGCAAGATCCTGCTCTTTTCGGGTCAGGCTGCCACAGCAGACTTGTTGGATCGCGCCCGAGTTCAGGGCCACGAATTTGAGATCCTGGCCAAGCCCGTGCACCCCCAGGATCTACTAGCGCGTCTACGCGGATAAGGGCTCTATCCCCACACCGACAGCCGGGTGCCCCACATCCCCGATTTCCTGTGGAGTTTCGTAGGTTCCCTGAACTTCATGCGCCTTTCCTTAATGAAAGGCGCACACGTGGTCCTGTCTAGAGCTGCGTACAGGAAATTCGGGGCGTCTCGATTTTGAGATGTGGGATACCTACCCTCAAGCCTGTCGCGGGTCCCACAATTCCATAGGGGTGCCCCAGGTTCGCTCCAGCGTACCTGGGCCGAAAACGATGGGCGACCCGGATTTCCTACTTCACAGCACTCGCTAGGACCACGTATGCGGTTTCCCTTAAAGGAAACCGCATGAAGATCCGCGAAGCCAGCAAACTCGACAGGAAATCCGGGGGAAGCCCCTCCATTGCTTTAATTCTCTTTTAAGGCAACAGCCCAAACACCGCAACACTGGTTGGGGTCCCAACATAAACCTTGCCGTTGGCGATCATGGGAGCAATAAACTTGTTATCGGAAAAATGATCCCGGCTATTCGCCGCCTGGTTGCTGTCGTACAACTCTGTCCCTAAACTCGCAGGGTTGTAAGCGTGCAGCACTCCCGCACCACCCTGGTTTTCGACTGTCCAGATAATCCCGTTCTGCGATCCGCTGGAACTCACACTCGGCGTAGCTCCAGGGTAGGCAAACGTATTCGCAGACTCGGCGGCCGGTGTCGTTGCCAACAGGGCGTTGGCGATCGGGAACGCCTTGAGGTAATCGCCCACTCCCGCATAGTAGACCGTGTTATTGAACAAGGCTGCCATCGAGAAGGCGCCTCCGCTCAGCGCGTTCGGTATCTCCTGATACACCGCATTATTGCTGCTGGCGTTAAATTTCCCCATATTGTCCCGGTCGACCACGTAAATATTCGTATCTTTGCCTGCGCCTACAGCCAGATGACGCGTGGTTCCGTTGGCATCAACCAGATCGGGTAGCAGCATCGCACCCCCAGACCCCAGATCCTGATCTGCGTCGCTTTCGCTCTGCAAGTCGTAGGCGGCAAAATAGTCCGCCGCTGCCAGCACGTTCCCCGTCGTCGACACCTTCATGAACGAGTTGCCAAAGTCCCCTTGCGCGGGAAAGCCATTCGCGTTGAGCGACGAGTCAAAGCTGCCGTTCGCGTCCAGGAAATAGATGTTGCCTAGCGTATCCCCAGCCAGACCGGCGCCGGCCATCCACACCGAACCTTCGCCATTGCCGAAATGAGGAGTCGAAGGGCCGTTCGGTGTCAGGTTCAACACGCTCGTCTGCTGCAAGGTTGTTTCGCTGTAGGCCATCAACCAGCCGGTATAAGGATCATCATCGCAATGCGAAGTCCATGCCAGGTAGAGCTGTCCATTCATTAACAACAGACCGACCCGCTCCGCGTATTGGCCAGGGTCGAAGACCTGCGTCCCATTGGTGGAACCGTAGCCAGTGCCGGGGAAGCTGGCTTGTATCTCAGAAGGACTGCCGGCCAGCTCCGCGCCGGTCGCGAGGTCCAGAGCGTGCAGCCGCTGGTGGTAGTTGCTGCTCGCATCCTTGGACATGGCGACAAAGTACACCGCGCCGTTGGGACCCTGGGTACGGTCGATCACTGGGGTGTCCGTGATTCCGATCGTCGGCGTGATCTGGCCACAGCCATGATCGTCGCTGGGAGTTTCACTAGCCCCCAGCGCACTTACCTTCCATAACTGCGTGCCGGAGTCAGGATCAAACGCATAAGCGCTGTCATTCTCCGTAACCGCGATGAGCACATTATGTGTCTGCCCGGCGATCGAAAGACCGCTGACATAGAGCGGCTGCGCATCGACCTTGCCGTCTACCGGTAATTCTGTAAGCTTCCCAAATGTGGTGGCATTGACGTTCAGCGGAGTCAGCACCGTCTCCGCCGAGTACCAACCGTCGCGCGCGTTGTCGTAATGGTAGGTGGTGACATTCACGCCCGGAGAAGCCACCGTAAGAGCCAGGGTGGCGGCATGGCTGAGCGTACCCGAGGTGCCGGTGAACACCACGTTCGCGCTTCCCGCCGCGGCGTTGTTGCCCGCCGTGAGCGTGACGCTCTGCGGCGTCCCCGGGGTCAACGTTAAGGAGGCGGGGTTAGCCGTCACCCCGGCAGGCAAGCTGCTCACCGCAACGCTGGTCGTTCCGCTGAACCCATTCAGCGCCGTCGCCGATAACTGTACTGGTTGCCCGGCAACTCCAGTGGTCAGGCTCAGAGACTGAGGGCTGACGGCAAGCGAAAAATCCGCTTCTGCCGGCGGCGGAGAGACCACGCTAATCGCTAACGAAGCGCTATGTGTAAGTGCGCCGGACGTCCCCGTCAGCGTGACCGTTCCCGACCCTACGGCAGTCCCTGCCGCCGCCGTCAGGCTGAGGGTTGCCGCCGTTCCGGGAGTGAGGGTAAGCGAGGACGGCTGTGCCGTAACCCCCGAGGGGAGTCCCGATAGAGCAATCGATACGCTTGCAGAAAAGCCGTTGACCGCCGTCGCCAACACAGAAACAGTGGACGCTGTGCCATTCGCCGGCAAGCTCACCGAAGCGGGCTTAACGCTGAGCGAGAAGTCGGCTGCTGCTGCTCCCTGCACCGAGAGGGAACCCTGGGTGTTGACCGCCTGGCTGCCGATGGTCGTACTGAAGGAAAGCATAGCCGTGGACGTCGCAGCCGAAGCGGCCGCAGTCAGCGTCACTGACAAAGCGGTGCCCGGAGTCAGTGAGAGCGTGGATGGGGAAACCGCAACGCCCGTGGGCAATCCAGACACCGTGGCGGTCACCGCACCGGTGCCGGCTGGTGCAGTCAGCAGCAGGGAAGCCTGCTGGCCGCTACCCCCTGCCGTAAGCTTGATGCTGGAAGGGGAAAGTGTCAGTGTCGCGACTGCACCGTTGTTGCCGCTGCTGTCTCCATTACTTGTGCCTCCACTACAGGATGCAAGGCCCATCGCGAGCAAGCCACTCGCAAAAATCGAAACTGCGCCTGTGAATAACCGGTGGTGGTGACGCGAATTGGAGAACATAGTGGCTCCCGAGTTTGGATGACTTGTTTTTGTATCAGGGCACGACTTTAGCCGTGCCGCAACTACTTGAAATGTTCCCGTGCTTCCTCGCCGCAGCGAGCATTAGCCCCTCAGGGCTGCTCCTCGTAGTTCTCAGCGAGACTCTGCCGGGCTGCTCGGCTTGGGTCCGGGTAGAAACCGGGTGCTGTCACATCTGGTCCGCAAGACACTACGGGCCGCAGGTTGACGTCGCGTTTAATGGTACCCTCGCGCCATGCGAGCGCTGCAACAAACACCCCTTAGCATGCTTCCCGGAGTGGGATGCGCTAATAACACCTTTGCGTCACCCGTTACCCGGAAGGCAGCCAAAGCTTTACGTTGCCCTTGAAATTAGTAATATTGTTGACATCAACAAAAATCACTCTGTACTCTTTAAGAACTCACTCAGCTCCTGTTTTTCACTGTCCGGGTACAGGCATAAGTCTGATCGTGTGCATCCGGCGGTTCAACTGGCAAGCGTGCGGCTTACTGTTTGGAACCCTTTCATGCATTCTTCGCAGGTCCTGCGCGAACGATCGCAGTCGCTCCAGGATTCCGCATTTGCCTGTGCTCTAGACTCACTCTCCATCGATCGCGAGCTTTCCTGGTGACTGGAAGGTCGTTTCGTGTTTGCCGGATGCTCGATCGGGAGCGGTGCCTAAGTTTGTTCGCCAATAACCAGCGGCATCAAGAGCGATACCTTACTCTGCACGGCCGTCGCCTTATTTTTGAGAGGGCGGCTCTTGTGGGGTATCCTAATCTGTCTGTGGCAGTAAGTGGCGTACCAGATCTAATCGTTGAACCGCTGTCAAGCAGCAGATGTTCCTCCGGCCCCCATGCTCCAGGGGGTTGCAAACGCACCCGGTAACAGGGCAGAGGTGGTTTGCGACATAGAGCAAGATAGGAAGAGTCAGCGGATGGCAGGGATTGGAGCAAGGCTCCGTACGATACGCCGGCAATGGCAACTCTCACTGCGCGAGGTCGAGGAACGCAGTCTTCGCTTTGCTCAGGAGCGGGGCAATCAGTCCTATCAGGTCTCCGCCAGTTGGCTCGATCGCCTGGAACGCGAAGAACATGAATTGACTGTCAACAAGCTCATAGCCTTGGCAGACATCTACAACTTGCCCACAGACCAGCTGTTACGCGATATGTACCCACAGGAAGGGCGATCCGCGCTCCTCAGACCACTCTCCAGTCCCAACGCAACCATGTTATTGACCGGGGGGCCGCTCGAGGAGCAGGCAAGGTACTTGCTGCCGGACAAACCTGGTCCCGAGCAAGCGCCGGACGAAACCGTTTTGCTTGCACCGGAGCCTGGCCAGTTGTTAACGCCCTATCGGCGGGGCATCATCGGGAAACGCGACCTTACTCTCGATCCTATGATCCCGGCCGGCTCGATTGTTCACATCGACACCCGCAAACGCGCCATCTCTCCTCGCAAAGACTGGACGCACGAGTTTCAGCGCCCCATCTATTTCTTGATGACTCGGGAGTCCTATGTCTGCGGCTGGTGCGAACTGGATAAGAACTCCGATTGGTTGACTCTTATCCCCCATCCCCTGTCGCCCGCCTCCAGCCAAAGATGGAAATACAAAACAGAGATAGAATGCATGGGCCGCGTCATCGTTGTCGCCATTCGGGTGGCGCCTTGAAACATCCCTGAGATAGCGAGCAGCGGCCCTAGAGCGCCCGCTGTAAATCGGCAAGCGTGGAGAAGTTTGCCGCCTCATACAGCTCAAGCACCCGGCGGGTCATTAGGTAGTAAGTAACCACCGCGCGCTGCCCATAGAACGGAAAAGAGATTTGCAGGTTACCCTTTTGGGCAGCTCCCCGAAGACGCGCCACATGCCATTTCAATTCCCTGGCATCGAGCCGCAAACGCTCTGCGATGGGCAGTGCCTCCGGATACCATTGTTGGACATGAAAAGCCAAATCGATTAAGACATCGCTATTTCGCTCCATGGTTTCCAGTCCGTCCAGTCCACCAATCAGGTTCCATAACTGGGATGGTTCCATAGTTGCAGCGGCCTCGCCGACCTTGGGCCGGCCGGATGGGTCGACCAGGTCCAGGGCGACCTGGGCGATGTTGTTACGATCAATCCACTTGAGCTGAGCGAAAAGGCTTTCAAAACTAGCCGGGGACGATCGCTGATTCCGCCAGTAGCAATACCCGGCAATGAAGATGAGAAAACTAAGGAAAATCCCAATCGCGAGTAAGAAATACAGACTAGGTGTAATCACTACTTTTTCCTGGACCGCAAGTCTTGAAGATGGTATGCCACCCGTGCCTGTAAAGTAAATATCTTTTCCCGCATTTCCGCCGTCATGGTGCGAGCCGGCAGCTCATCAGGCCATAGGCTGGCGATCCAATAGGTGACGCAGCCCAGGTAGGCAGCCATGCGGACATGGGATATCGCAACAAAGGCAGGTTTCTCCCGGCTGACACCGAAGTAACTCCGTCCAGTGTCGATCAACACACTTATCAACGAATACGCACCCAGTCCCTGGGCAATCTTCGCCACATGGGTTCTCCACGGAAGTCGTACCTTGACCGATAAAGCCATCATGGCGACGAAAAGTTCGCTTAACAACGTAGACGCAAATAAGTTCCCCTTAGTCGTCAAAGCCTGCATCCACGTTTGCGACGGCGCGCTCCCCAGCCAGGTGAGGCCAAGCGCTACCAGCAAACTCAGGCTTATCAGCCAGATGAAACTACTCCGAATATCTTCAGCCCAGACATTGAGAGGTCGAAACACCAGAGACGCAACCTCATAGACCACGCAAAGTTGCAACGTCATATCCAGGATGGCAAGCGTCCAGTAGGTGTAAGCGTAGTCATTCTTCGTACGGTAAAGATTCACAAAATACAGAACGAGTGTTTTGATAACAACCAGGGTGACGAGCGCGGTGAAGAAGGGAAAGGCTTTGGCTCGTCGCCGATACCAGAGAACAAAGAGCAGGGTCAGATTCTCTGCGAAACCAGCCGCCCAGAACAGGAGATCCAGACCTGTGAGATGCACTCAGAGTCTCCCTTCCAGGCGGCCAGTCTGAACTCAGGCGCTTAGCATACCCGGATTTCCTACTTCGCGCTGCTGGCAACGACTACCTATGCGGTTTTTCCTTAAGAAAAATCGCATGATGTGATCAGCGCCACGGTTCTCGACAGGAAATCCGGGGAGCGGTTTACCCTTGGGTGTGAAAACCGCTTTGAGAGTATCTTACTGCAGGCCTAGCATCACCAGGATGGTGTGAACCACACCAGGTTCTGGATCCGTGCCAAGCGGGTCTCCGGCGGCAAAAGCGGCGGGTGAAACTACTGCGGCCAGCGTTGCGCCGATAACAAGTTTGCGAGCAATTCGTTTCAGCATCGGGGAAGTCTCCTTGGTAGCGCAGATATGCACTACCGGGAGACTACGAAGGAAACTAAAAAACACCCAGCTATTGATGTAATGTGTTGCTTACCGGTAACAAAGTTGCCTTCTTTAAAATCATGAGTCAGGTCTTAAGATAGGCATCTATCGCAAGCATTTACAGGCATAACTTAAATTCTTGTTTCCGATCCGCAACAGTCGTGAATGTAGCTTGTCGCTTTTGTTCGAATATGATTTATTCCTCTTGAGAAATGCATCTTGCAGTCTTACCAGAAGAAGAGAAAGATGTATGCAATCCTTCAGGCTTTCCGCTCAAGTCAGTTCGTCCTGAGCGCAACCTCCTGCTGGTTAGGTGAGAGTTCCGTAGCCGTAAAGATAAGATTGACAGAGTAAATAAAACTCTGGTATTGCTCTTCTACTGTGTAAAGTTTGCCCTCGTCCGCAAGGGGCTCGCTGTGGTCTTGCCGTCTTACTCCTCGCTTTCCGTTCCCCGCGGAGTATTGAATAAGACGCCTCGGCGAAAGATTGCGAGTATGTGATCCGGGTTCCCCACCGAGTCGCATGCTATCCACTCCTGCGAATCTGGACTGGGTGTCTTAAGGATTTACCGCACCGATGCAAAAGTTATTCTTTGCTTGGCCGCGGAAGCAACTTCACGAGAATGCAACCTGTGCAGATGGCTTACGGGCCTTTTACCAGGATTGAGTCTCGCATTGCCGACTAGTGTAAGTACGGTAAAACGTGAGATCACAGAATCGACTGTTGCCAGACTTTCTCCTCGGGCCCGTCCCATTTTGGAGGTACTTTTGAAAGTGCTTACCTTCCTACCCCGCAATGACCTGCAAAGAAGAGTCGCCAAAGCGCTCAGCTCAGCCCAGTTTGTTGTCGAAACGGTGACCTCCGCGAGGGAGTGTCTCCAGCTAACCCGGTTTGCCCCCTATGAAGGGGTTCTGGTCGATTCCGACTCGCTCATCTTTGGCGACATCGTGCTCCTGGTGAAGATGTTGCGCCAGGAAAACTCCGATGCCTCGCTGTTTGTGTTTGCCCGCTACCTTGACCTGGAACAGCGATTGCAATTGTTCGAAGCCGGCGCCGATGATTGTGTGCGTGAGCCGTTCTTTGCCTCGGAGTTGGCCGTCCGTCTCGCGCTTTCGATACGACTCCGTCAGGCAGCCGCAAATCTGGCTGCCGCCAACTGCGTCAATGTGCTGCGCTCGGGTGATCTTGAGCTGGACCTGGTTAAGCGAAGAGCCGCACGCTTGGGTAAAACCATCGACCTGCGCCCAAAAGAATTTCTGCTGCTCGAATACCTGGTGAGAAACGTCGATCGTCCGGTTACCCGAACCATGATTCTTGAGCATGTTTGGAACTCCTCGTTTGAGGGGTTGACCAACGTGGTCGATGTCTACATCAGTGCCTTGCGCAGCAAGGTCGATCGCGACTTCCAGCAAAAGATGATTCAAACCAACCGCGGCATCGGCTATACCTTTACCTGCGGGGGGGCCCCACCAACCTCCACCAATGGTCACGGCAAGAGGCCTCCCCAGTCACACATCGACCCCTTGTTCAGCCAGATACGACGAGCATGATGCTGTGCTTGCTCTTGCGGAAGTCATAGAACACAGTCGACGCCGCAACCAAGTAGTCCCGCAGAGCTTGCCCTGAGCTTGTCGAACGGGGACGGAACAACCTGTAGCCCGGCACGGGAGTGCCGGGTGGGATGAGGTTCATGAGTCGAGTCCCGAAGCGACGACACATTGCCCGGCTTGCTGGCACTGCTCGAATCTGCTGCGGGTGAAACCTCACTCGAGACCGTCTTGCTCTGTTGCGACTCTTTACTCTGCGACCTGACGGCAACCGCTCGATAAACCATATTTAATATCGCTGCGCGGGAAGCCTTCAGGTCTTTGCAATAATCTCCGCTTTGCACGGTGAAGAGTCGGAGGAGTCCATGGCGACCGTAACCGTAGTTCCTACAGATCGACCCTTTCCATTCATTCGGCTGCCAAGAATTCGCTGCCACCCATTTCTCTGCTCTCTGCTTTTCGTAGGTTGCGATGCCGCTGCGATTTCGCTCGCTGGCATCACGATCTTCCTGGGAAGCCGCATCGACGGAAAGCTGGATCTCCATCACTATTTCAGCCTGTGGCCCGCCCTCGGAGTATTCTTCGCAATTTTCGCGTTCTCCAATCTTTATCCAGGCATCATTCACAATCCCGTTACTGAACTACGCCGCCTGGGTCTGGCGCTCACCCTTGGATTCCTCGTCCTCGCTGCTCTGATTTCTGTGACTCGATTCGACGAGGTGTATCCCCGCCGAGCCCTGCTCCTGTGTTGGATTGCCGCAATTGTTGTAACCCCGTTGCTTCGATCCATCGTTCGCGCGCTTATCTGCCACAAGCCCTGGTGGGGGATTCCGGTGGCCGTCTTTCACACCGGAGATGAGTCCACCGAGATCGTCCGGGAACTGGAGCTGCATCCGGAAATTGGTTTAAGGCCGGTGGTTCTTCTCTCCTCCTCCTATCACGGCCGGCGCGGAGCGAGCGTTCCCATCCTTGACATCCACCTGGCCGCGTCGGTTCGCGCCTGTGGAGTGGAGCGTGCCATGATCGCTCTACCCGAGACAGGTTCCGCCAAACTGCTCGAAGATCTGGAAAAGTTCGAAAGTCTGTTTCCCAGGCTGATGATCATCCACAGCTCGGCTGCTCTTTATAGCCTCACCGTCAACGCCCGCCAACTGGCAGGATGTTTGGCAGTCGAGGTGAGAAGAGATCTGCTGCTACCACTCCCTAGACTGGCCAAGCGATCGATCGATCTATTCCTGGTTGGTCTGATCCTCCCCCTCGTCACCCTCCCCATCCTTCTGATTGGCTTGCTGGTCAGGCTCGAATCGCCCGGACCCATTTTTTACGGTCATCACCGTGTCGGTCGCGGCCAACGGAAGTTTCGCATCTGGAAAATCCGAACCATGAAGACCAACGCCGACGAGTTGTTGCGAATTGTGCTGGCAAAAGATGGCAATCTGCGCGAGGAATGGACAAGAGACCGCAAACTACGCAACGACCCACGCATTACCCGTGTCGGCCGCTTCTTAAGGAAAACCAGCCTGGACGAACTCCCTCAACTTTGGAACGTATTGCGAGGCGAGATGAGCCTCGTCGGCCCGCGCCCGATCGTGGAAGAGGAAGTTGCCGCCTACGGCCAGAACTTCTCCTTGTATTGCAGGGTAACTCCCGGCCTGACGGGTCTATGGCAGGTCTCCGGGCGAAACGCTGTGAGTCGCCGGGATCGGGTCCGTCTGGACAGTTACTACGTTCGTAATTGGTCTCCATGGCTCGACCTTCATATCCTGGCGCGTACCGCCAGCGTGGTGCTAACCGGAGCGGGAGCTTACTAAGACCGGGCCCTTACTTGGGCCAACTTTCTGTCAGTGAGGAAAAGATGATGAAGCAGAGAAGAGACAAACGAATTCTGGTTACGGGCGCTGCCGGTTTTATTGGCGCGCACCTGGTTCAGCGCCTCCTCGCGGATGGGTTTGAAGTCGTGGGCGTCGACAACCTCAACAACTACTACGACCCCAGGCTGAAGGACGCGCGCCTGCGGAAGCTCTGCATGGGACCGCAATTCTTGTTCTTTCCCCTGGATCTGGCCGACCGCGCGCGAACCGAAAGCCTCTTCCGTAATGGCGACTTTGAAGCCGTGATTCACCTGGCGGCGCAGGCCGGGATTCGGCGCTCGCTCACCAGTCCGGACGAATATGTCGCCAGCAACCTGGTCGCCTTCGTCAATGTGCTGGAAGGCGTCCGCGCCTGCTCGTGCCGCCATTTCGTCTTTGCCTCTTCCAGTTCGGTGTACGGATCGCACAACGAAACTCCTTTTTCCGAAGAGGACTCTACCGATCAGCCAGTCAGCCTCTATGCGGCGACCAAGAAGAGCAACGAGGTCGTTGCTCACGCCTATAGTCACCTTTTCCGTATTCCTACTACCGGACTTAGATTCTTCACCGTCTACGGCCCCTGGGGCCGGCCGGATATGGCGGTCTTTAAATTCGTGGACGCCATCATGGCCGGTCGCCCCATTGAGCTTTATAACTGGGGACGCCTGCGCCGCGACTTCACTTTTGTCGACGATACGGTGGAGGGCATCATCCGCGTTTTGCCTTTGCCCCCGGCTGGGGACAAGACATCCGGGCCGGGCGCACGCGCCCCCATGCGTCTGTGCAACATAGGCAACCAACGGCCAGTCGAGTTACTCCACCTGGTGCGCACCATCGAGTCATGCCTGGGCCGCTCCGCAAATATTCGCCTGCTGCCTATGCAGCCAGGCGACGTCTACGAAACTCACGCCCGCGTCGACAAGTTGAAACAAGTCACGGGCTTTGTTCCCAGCATCCCGATCGAGGACGGCATTCGCAGGTTTGTGGACTGGTATCTCGGCGAATATTTACCACTCGGGCTGATCGATT
>CAZSUK010000434.1:0-2776 GCA_964609355.1 uncultured Acidobacteriaceae bacterium
AAGTCTGTTCAAAGGTCTGCACCACGTGGTCGGTAATGGTCGCCACCCGCCCCAGAACGTTCACCTCGCCCTTGGCTACTCCGTCCTTGGTGTTGAAGGTTATGTCCCGGTTCTTGATCTGCAGGGTCAAAGGCACCAGTACGGTGTCTTCCGTGACTTTCACGTAGTCGGTGCGGACTTCAAAAGGAAAGAAGGGTCCGCTCAAGACCTTGTGGTTCACCAGAAACGATTCCAGATCCTTGAACTTGACCGCAGGCGGAGCCTGCAGCTTGGCGAACTGCTCCAGCCGGTCGAACTCCTTGGCTTGATTGGAGGTCGCCATCGGACCGCCGCCCAGGTTCTCGAGCCCACCATTGAAGCGGTCCTGCCTCTTCGATGTTCCCATCTGCTCGCCCAGGGTGGCGCCGGCGCCCGGCACGTGGAGCAACGCATCCTTCTCAGAGCGATCGAGGGTCATGTGGTAGTCGCCGCACATGCAGGTGTCGACAAACTCGATATCGATGTTTTCGCCGATGCCCTCGATGTAGCGGTAGTGCCACACCTCAAAGGGGAAGGTCGAGGTTTCACCGCCACCCTCGTCCATAGGCCGCTCGTAGGAGCCACCGCTGGGGTGAGACTCGATGCTGTCCGGCTTGCCGTAGGCGATATACATGTGGCCGCGGTCGGTTTTCCAACCCGGTTTGCCGGCGGCAAAATGCTCATTGGCGTAAGCAATGCGGCGATAGTTCTCTTCGCGGAATTCGTTCTCAGGAGAGTCGGGGTCAGGATTACGACGGCGCCAGAATTGCTCAATGAAGTTGTCCCGCTCTTCATCGTTCGACAGGCTCTTGAATGCCTTTAATTCCTGGTCGGTGATGATCCAGCGCACATCTTCATCGACCCATTTTTTATAGGGTCCTTTGAGTTCGTTTCTCAGTTCCTTTTGCTGTTTGAACTTGTCTTTGTCGCTCTGCGGGCGTTTGAGCGGATCCACGCCAGGTGGAGTGGTCTGGTCTTGGGAGGCGGCGGGAGAGGTATTCGGAGCACTGGCCGGCGACGCACTTTGCGCGATGACCACTGGTGACAGGCCTAAAGACAAGAGCAGAAAAAGGGTGGAATGAGCCCTCAACATAGGTTGCGCGATACTCCCCGTACGGCACCCACAAGTTTAAGGTTCGGTAACACCGATTTCAAGCGGCGAATGTCATTTCAGCCTTTATCTTCCGGCCGATAACGCGCGCCGGTAACCGGAATCTGTGGTACCCCGGTGAAAGATGGAACCGCCATGGTAGGTTCCACGTATGATAGTGGCGAAGGACGATAAGCCGTTCTACCCATGAAACTGAAGAAAATACTGCTCATCTCAGGGGTGGTCCTGGTAGCGGCTGCGATTGCCGCGTTTACCGTCGTCCGCGCCCAATCCGGATATACCAAGGTTCTTACGGCTAAGGTCGTGCGTCAGAACCTGGTTTCTATCGTCAGCGGAACTGGGCAAATCAGACCGAAAACCTATGTCAACATTGGAGCCACTTCCTTCGGCCGCATTACGCACCTGTACGTCAAGGAAGGCGACCACGTAAAGAAGGGGCAGGTCCTGGCCACGGTAGAGAGCGTTCAGGCCAAAGCCGGCGTCGAAGCCCAGGAAGCCAGCATTCGATCCGCCGACACCGACATTTCTTCCTATGAGGCCGCGGAAAAGACCGCCGAAGCAACCGTGGCTCACTCGCAAGCAGACCTCAACCAGAAGCTTTTGGATTGGCAGCGAGCGCAGGCGCTCTACAAAGCGGAGCTGATCGCCAAATCGGAATACGACTCCAAGAAGGCGGCCTACGATACCGACGTTGCCACGCTTGCGCAAAGCAAAGCAGCCCTGGTGCAGGCTCGGGCGCAGACGGCATCTGCCCGGGGAAAGCTGGGCACTGCCAAGGCCACCTTGACGAGCAATGTTGATGCCCTGAATAAAACTGTCAGTATCGCGCCGTTTGATGGCATTGTGACGAATATGCCTGTGCGCGAGGGCGAGACGGTCGTGGTGGGTATTCAGAATGCCCAGGGGAGCACGCTGATGACCCTGGCCGACCTCTCCGTCATCACCGCGGAAGTCAAAGTGGACGAGACTGACATCGTGAATGTCGCCATGGGCCAGCCCGTGGATGTGACTGTCGATGCCATGCAAGGCAAGGTCTTCCACGGACTAGTAACGGAAGTTGGCGATCAGGCTATTTTGCGCTCTACGGGTATCGCGACCAGCCAAAGCACGACCGGAACCGAGGAAGCGAAGGACTTCAAGGTAGTGGTCACGCTGACAAATCCGCCCACCGAACTCCGCTCGGGGCTCTCGGCGACGGCCAAGATAACGACGGCGCGGCGGCAGAATGTACTGACGATTCCAATTCAGTCCTTAGCCATGCGTACCCCGGCATCGCTCAAGCCCGGTCCTACTATGCAGACGGTGAACGCTGCTTCTAACGACGATGGGACGCCGGTCACCAGCGCTCAGGATCCTGGCACCCAGGGTGTGTTTGTGTTGCGCACTCATGGCAGCAAGCTGCAGTCGGAGTTCGTCCCGGTGACGACCGGCATCACCGGATCGACTGACATTGAAGTGCTCAGCGGCCTGAAGGCAGGAGATGAGATCGTGATCGGGCCCTATAAAGTGCTGCGCACGCTCAAGAATGACGTCAAGTTAAAGCGCGACAACGCAACCGCAACGCAGAGCACGGAATCGTCGTAACAGGAGCGAAGGATGGCACTCGACACCACCAGCGCAGCGCAAGCCGACGCGGCCCGCGAGGCT
>CAZSUK010000435.1:0-4684 GCA_964609355.1 uncultured Acidobacteriaceae bacterium
AAACCTCAACCGCGCGACCCGCCGTGCCTCAGCCTCGCTCAAACCTGCTCGCATCCCCGCGTCTACCGCCATCTCAAGGTGCGAGTGCAACTCCTCCGCGATTTCCGCGTCCACAGCATACCGCCGCTTCAGATTTCTCAACCGTGACCAAAGTCCCATGGGAAACCTCACTCGCTTTACATCCAGGCTTCCAGACAACAATACCCATAGATGTATAGGTATGTCAAAAGCATGTGGATTTACCTGTTGCTTTCCCAGAGGACGTGTGCCAATATTCCTGTTGGAAGCCAAAAGGGCGAGGCCATGAAGGATAAGACGGATGTTCGCCAGGGCACCCTGGGGCTGATGGTTCTCAAGACGCTTGATGTGCTGGGGCCGCTGCACGGTTACGGGATTGCCCGGCGCATCGAGCAGATCAGTGGCGATCTGTTGGCTGTAAATCAGGGCACGTTATATCCCGTGCTGTTGAAGCTGGAGCAGGAAGGCGCCATCGCGTCGGACTGGGGCGCTTCGGAGAACAATCGGCGTGCGCGCTTTTACCGGCTGACACGGGCTGGACATAAACAACTAGAGGTTGAGACGCGCGGCTGGGAGCAAACGACGGCGATCATCGCGCGTTTTTTTGAAGTGAAAGCGGAGGATTTGCCGTGAGCTTCCTCAGGCGGTGGTTGGCGCGAATGCGGAACTTTGTGACGGACCGGCGCGATGACCAGCGGCTGCGGGAAGAGATGGAAGAACATATTGCTCTCCAGGCAGCGGAGAACCTTCGCGCCGGCATGTCTCCGTCCGAGGCGCGCCGCCAGGCGGTGCTGAAGTTCGGCGCGCGGGAGGGGGTTCGGGAGAATTACCACGCAGAGCAGGGGCTGCCGTTCCTTGAAAACTTACTGCAGGACGTGCGCTACGGGGTGCGCCTGCTGCGAAAATCGCCGGGCTTCGCTGCCGTCGCGATTCTGACGATGGCATTAGGTATTGGAGCGACAACAGCGATCTTTAGCCTTGTTGACGCCACGCTGCTGCACCCGCTGTCGTATCCTCACCCGGAACAACTGGTGCAGGTCGAAGACGACCTGCCCGGCATCCGGGCCGAGGACGCAGGCATATCCATTCCTGAGTGGAAGGACCTCGAGCGTTCCGGCATTTTTCAATCTGTGGTGCTGCAGTCATTCGGCTCCGTGAACCTTACGGGCTCTTCGCAGCCGTCACGGATTCAGTTTGAGCCGGTCACGCCAGGCTATTTCGCGCTTCTGGGGGTAAAGCCGGAGTTGGGCCGAACCTTTAATCCGGAGGATCCGACGCCGGGCTTCACGCTCGATGTGGTCATCAGCGACGGCCTCTGGAAGCGAGCTTTTGGAGGCGACCAGAAGATTCTGGGCAGGAGCTTGCGCCTCGACAACGATTTGTATCGCGTCATCGGCGTCATGCCGGCTGGTTTTCACGATCCGGGAAGAACGCCGGGGGAAAGGAATACCGAGTTGTGGGCGGGCACAAATTTCTCCGGCGACCCGGCGCCACCCCCGCTCCGCAGCACGCGGTTGACTTTGAAAACCATGGCGCGGCTGAAACCTGGACTCACGATTGCATCGGCGCAGAGCCAGTTGGATGCGTTGGTTGCGTCTTTGCAGAAACAATTCCCGGACGATTATCCGGTCGAAAGCGCGTGGAGGGTGCAATTAGTTCCCCTCAAAGAGAGCGTGTTTGGGAATGTTCGCCAGTCGTTGATATTGCTGTTGGGCGCGGTGGGCTTGGTGCTTCTGATCGGCTGTGTGAACGTGGCAAATCTTCTGCTGGCGCGCGCCAGCAGAAGAGGACGCGAGATGGCGGTTCGGCAGGCGCTCGGCGCCGCACGGGCTCGGCTGGTTCGCCAGTTGCTGACCGAGAGCCTGCTTCTTTCTCTGCTTGGAGGAATGGCCGGCCTGGCGATTCTGTTCTGCACCAGGGGAGCACTGCTGCAAATGTTGCCGGAGAGCCTTCCGCGGCTGCATGACATATCAATTAACTGGAGCGTTATGTTGTTTGCGCTTAGCGCCTCTGTCTTAGCCGGTACGATTTTCGGCCTGGCTCCGGCCCTTCAGGTTGGCCGGCTGAATTTGAGCCAGATGCTCAGGCTGGAAGGCCGCGGCTCAAGGGGTTCCCGGGAACAGACGAAAATGCGCCATGTGTTGGTGGTGACAGAGTTCGCATTGTCTTTAGTGCTGATGATTGCCTCTGGTCTACTGCTGCGCAGTTTCTGGGAGTTGTTCAAAGTCCCGCTGGGATTCAACCCGCAGCGCGTCATGGCCGTTCGCTTGTGGTTGCCTGTGCCCAATGACCCTAAGACGGACATTTATGGAAGCGCAGCACAGGAAGCGCCGTTTCTGCGAGAATTGCTTCGCCGCGGCAGGACGCTGCCGGGAGTGCAGGAGGCGGCGCTCGGACTCGACGCGTCCATTCCATTGAACCACGATCGAAACGTGTCACCGTTGATCCTGGACGGGCGCGAGATTCAGAGCAGGCAGTCCGCGTTAGTGGAGCAATCGGACGTCTCGCCGGAGTATTTTCATTTGCTGGAAATCCCTCTGCTGCGCGGCCGGCTGTTTAGCGACCTTGACGACGAGAAAGCGCCGCAGGTGGCAGTGATCAATCAAGCGATGGCACGGACATACTGGCCAAACGGAGATCCCCTGGGCAAGCGCCTGAAGGTGAAGCCGTCGAGCAATTCCTGGATTACCGTGATCGGCGTCATCGCAAATGCCCGAACCGAATCGCTGGCGGACGCGGGCGTTCCGCAAATCTACCTGAACGTGTATCAAACCAAGGCTAGGGAACTGGCAATCTTTCTGCGCGGACAACTGGACCCGGGTGCGATTCCAGCAGAGGTGCGCGAGCAGGTGCAGTCCGTGAACCCGGAGCTTCCTGTTTACGGAGCGCAGACGCTCGCCGACGCACTGTCAGCCTCTCTTGCTGCGAGGCGATTCCTGATGGAGATCGTAGCATCCTTCGCTGCGACGGCATTGCTGCTGGCGGCGCTTGGAATTTATGGAGTGATCTCGTATATCGTCAGCGAGCGTACACGCGACATCGGCATTCGCCTTGCGCTCGGGGCGCAAAGAGAGAATATCCTGAAGATGGTTTTGCGGCAGGGATTGGGGCTCGCGATTTCGGGCGCTGCCGTGGGGCTGGTGGGTGCGCTGATCAGCTCTCACCTCATGGCAGGGCTGCTTTACGGCGTTAGGCCGACAGATCCTCTCACCTTCCTGGGAGTCACCATTCTGCTTACAGTTGTGGCGCTCGCGGCCTGCTATATCCCCGCTCGCCGAGCCATGCGCATCAACCCTCTGATCGCGCTCCGCTACGACTAACCCTATCGAGTCCTGCCGAAATCCGTGACCTGGTCACACTGGGAACGGAGACTTAGGAAAGCCAGGGCAGGGATTTCCTTAATTGCTCAGCAAACCTTGCAATTGCATCCGATCGGCAAACCTGTCGTTCCAGAGATTGGTGGGATAACCTCAGGACTGAATTCCGAGGCTGCTATGATGGCGCGCAAAGGAAACGGACACCCGTGCGCGACTCCCGGAGACCTGGATCCTCGACATCGTCCTCAAACTCAAAAGGTCAACGCCTAATTGGCTTCAAGACGTTTGTCGGGCTGGTACTGCTACTCGTGGCACTGGGGATCTTGCGTTCGGCGATAGCAACGCGACTGGACGGATTTACGCTCGATGAGGCGTATCACATTGCCGCAGGCGTTTCTTACGTGAAGTATGGCGATTTTCGGATTAATCCCGAGCATCCGCCGCTGGTGAAATTGTGGGTAGGAAGCATCATTGCTGCGACCGGTTTCCGGTTGGAACCACTACGCCAGTTTAGCGATAAACCTGATGAGCGAGCCTTCACCCAGAGCGCTGTTTTCCTGAAGAATAATCCCGATTCCGTGCAAAGGCGCGCCCGCATTGCGATGTTCGTATTGAACGCACTTCTTCTGATTGCGTTCGCTCTTGCACTAGAACATGTGTTTGATGCGGCCGTTGCGCTAGGCACATTGCTTTTTCTCATTATTGACCCTACCGTGGCGGCGCACTGGCCCGTCGTGATGACGGACCTGCCAGTGGCGTTGCTGTTGGCGACAGCGACCGTGCTGGCCACACGGGCCTTCCGCGACTGGCTCTGGAAAGACCTCGCTGCATGTTCCCTCTTTCTCGGACTGGCTCTGGCGACGAAACATTCCGCGCCCGTGGTTCTTCTCAGCGTTGTGTTGATCGGAATATGGGTAGCGTTCTCGCGCCCGATCCGGCAAGGCGGAGACTCGAGAAGCCATAGATTGATGAAGATCGGGGCTGTCCTCGTTGGCGCGATGTTTATTTTGTGGGGTTTTTACTTTTTCCGTTACGCTGAGACGCGCACTGGACAGGAATTATTCAATCGTCCGCTGGCGGACAAGATCGGGGACGTGAACACCCCTTTCTACCATTCTGTCCTGGCCGGAATGGCCGCAAGCCACGTCGTGCCGCGAGCCTATCTTTGGGGTTTTGCAGATACCGTTCATGCGGGGATGGAGGGGCGCCCGTTTCTTCATCTGATCTTTGGGAAGTTCTATGTTCGCAAGGGTCCTATATATTTTTTCCCGGCAATGATCGCCCTAAAATTGCCGATCGGATTGATCGCCTTGAGTATCCTCGGCCTAATTTTCTTTTTTGCCCGCCGA
>CAZSUK010000436.1:0-2895 GCA_964609355.1 uncultured Acidobacteriaceae bacterium
ACGATGCAGCTTTCCGATGCGGATGTGCGCCTGCACTCGGGGATGACTGCGCGGCTTTTGTTTCTTGGTGACACCAGAAAAAATGTGTTCTATGTCCCTCGTCAGGCGCTGTTCCTCAAGGATGGCAAGCACATCGTCTACGTGAAACGCGGCAAGGACTATGAGCAGAAAGAAATCGAGATCAAGGACGAAACGGAAAGTCGCGCGGTTATTGAAGGATTGAGCGACGGGACATCGGTTGCCATGATCGATCCGACGCTTCCACGAAAACAGCGAAGCGCCGGCACTTCTGCAGCACCCGGTGGAAGGACTCCTTAAATGTTCAAGACACAGGAAAGCGTCTCGCCGCTGGTTCGAGGCTTCGATTTCGGCTACCAGCAATGGGTGCGGGATATCCAGCTTGGCATACAGAACCTCATGCTCCACGGGCTTCGTTCACTGTTGACCATGTTGGGCATGATTTTCGGAGTGGCGGCCGTGGTTGCCATGCTGTCCATTGGCGCCGGCGCCAGGCAGAAAGTGATGGCACTCATTGAACAGATGGGTGTGCGCAATCTCATCGTGGAGGCCAAGGAAACCACTGAGTGGCAGGCGCATCAAAAGATGCGCAAGATTTCTCCCGGCCTGACTCTTGAGGACTATCGCGTCATACTGGATGACGTTGACGGCATTCAGGCATCGACGCCCCGCAAGCGTGTGACCCCGTCCAAGACCATCCCAAAATCGCAGCAGGATGTACCCGCCGTCTTCGGAGTGGGGTCGCAGTACCAGCAAATTGCAGGCCTTCACCTGTTGAGCGGTAAGTTCTTCGATCGTCAGGACGAAGATCGTGGCGCTTCTGTCTGCGTATTGGGCGTTGCCGCCAAGTTTAACCTGTTTGGAGCGGCCGATCCGATCGGTCAATACGTAAAGGTGAATGAGCAATGGTTCCGCGTGATCGGCGTCGTGAGCCCACAACTCAGCGCGCAGACCGAGGTGGCGGGAGTGCCCACCGAAGACCCCAATAACGTCATCTATATCCCGTTTCAGACGTCGATCCTTCGCCTGGAGGACAGCTACAGCGAAGTGCGGGATGACATTGATGGCATCTATCTCAACCTGCGAGAGAACATCGACATGACGGCAGCGGCGCAAGTGGTCAGCGCCGTTCTCAATTCCTCTCATCATGGAGCAAGCGACTTTAGTGTCATTGTCCCTGCCGAACTTCTCGCCGAGCAACAACGCACGGAGCGCCTATTCAATGCCGTTATGGTTGCAATCGCGTCCATCTCTCTGTTCGTTGGCGGTATCGGGATTATGAACATTATGCTGGCCAGTATCCTTGAGCGAACACGAGAGATTGGTCTTCGCCGCGCAGTGGGTGCGCAACAATCGGATATCATTCGACAGTTTGTCGTCGAAGCCACCACCATCTCGTTCACGGGCGGAACGGTGGGTATCGTCTTTGGCTTCATCCTGTCTCGTATGATCGCCTGGCTGGCTGGATGGTCGACCATCGTAACCGCAAGTTCGATCGCACTTGCTTTTCTCGTTTCTATCAGTGTCGGGCTGGTTTTCGGGATTTATCCTGCGATGAAGGCGGCCCGCCTAGATCCGGTAGACGCAATCCGCTATGAATAAAGTTGAATTACGAAGAGCACACCTTATTGAGTAGATTTCGATAGTATCCGGAGCCGACACGATGGGCCGTTTCCGTATTGCAATGTGTTGTTTGCTTATGTTGGTTTTCATCCTCCCGGCAGATGCACAGTCACCTGAAAGCTATTCGGCCCTGCTGACGTCACGGGTCAAATCCGGAAAACTTTCTCCTCCAGCCCACGTGCAAGACTACGTGATCGATGGCAAGTTGCGCCTTCGTCTTGAGGACGCGGTGCGCCTGGCACTTGAAAATAACAGTAATATTCGCATCCAGGAAACGCAGGTGGAAGCGCAGAAGTTTTCCCTGCTTGGCGCCTATAAGACGTTTGATCCCCTGATCCAAAGCAGCGCGAATATCAATCGAGTGTCGTATTCAGGTTATACGCAGCTGCAAGGTGTGGGAAACACCACCGCTCCTCTCAATACGCTTAGTCAAACAGTGCAGGGCAGCTATACGCAGACGTTCATGACCGGAACGAATATATTCGCCAGTTTGTCCAGCAATCGAACTTCGACCAACAGCGACTTTTACTTTCTTAATCCCTACGTCAGCTCAACGCTGACTCTGCAGTTTACTCAGCCTCTGCTGCGCAATGCGGGACGCTTTGCCAATACTGCTCCTCTCATCATTGCTCGACGGACTCTTCAGCAATCGCGTGCCAGTTTTGAGGCGCAGGTGAACGACGCCATCCTGCAGGTTGTCACGCAGTACTGGACGGTTGTCCAAGCACGCGGAAGCTTCGATGTCGAGCAGAAGTCCCTTGACCTGGCTGAGAGTAGCTATCAACACGACAAGCGTGCTTTGGAACTCGGCGCGTTGCCACCGCTCGATATCTATCGCTCCCAATCTGAGGTGGCTGCTCGTCGGCTGCAGGCAATCCAAAGCGAATATGTTCTTAAGCAGGCGCAGGAGGCGTTTCGCTTCACCATTGGTGTGGATCAGGATCTTACGTTGGCCTCGCTGGAGCTGGATCTCGTCGAGAAGCCGGAGCCAGAGGGAGAGATCGAGAATGTTGACCCGGTCGAGGTCCTAAGAAAAGCGCTCAGCGCTCGTCCGGAGATTGCCGCGGCTAACGACGCTATCGCGAATGATGAAACCAGCATTCGACTCGCCCACAACGCCATAAAGCCAGACCTCTCGCTCACTGGCTTCTATCAGAGCAACGGTATTGGGGGAAATCAATACGACCTCAACACAGGGCGATTGATCGCTTCGGGTGGCTTGGGAACATCGTTCAACCAGCTATTCGGGTTTGG
>CAZSUK010000437.1:0-19182 GCA_964609355.1 uncultured Acidobacteriaceae bacterium
TGGAGAAGAAAACCTTTCGTGCCGACCTGTTCTATCGGCTCAATGCCTTTATGGTTCGACTCCCACCGTTACGCGAACGTCAGTCCGACATACTGCCCTTGGCGGAGTATTTTCTCGCGCGCTACGCGAAACGCAATCAGATTGCCTCGACCGGACTTTCCGCCGATGCCATCGTCGGCCTGCAAGGCTATACCTTCCCGGGCAATGTGCGAGAGCTGGAACATCTGATCGAACGTGTCGCCGTCAAGGCAGGGGGGCGGGCCATCACTGCTGAACAGATCCAAGAGGAATTGACCAAAGCAAAGCGCCCGGAACCGGGCGCATTCGACACCCAGGCGGCGCTCGGCATGTCGTTCCACGAGGCCGTCGCAAGTTGGGAACGCCATCTTATCGAGCGGGCGTTGAAGGCATCGAACGGCAATAAATCGGATGCTGCTCGCCGGCTTCAGATCCATCGGCGCCTGTTATACGAAAAGCTGGCGCAACTTGGGATGCTCTAGCTACACGCTCGAGGATTTCTCGGAACGCTTCCAGAATTCCGTAGTGCGTCTGAAAGAGGGATTACCGCAACTCAATTCTGATTCCCCCCCAGATAGACCCTCGAAATAACGGAGCATGGAAGCCATAAAGCCGGCGATGCCGCCGGCTTCGGTGCCCGAGAGATAACCGGCGTACCCAGGTCCGCGCAGCAATTTATTGTTGCGTCAGCGTAGCCGATTCTCAGACAGAGGAATCACGCAGCAGAATGGATGCTGTGACGGCGCAATCAACGCCTTCCTCCAAGTTCCACCGGGAATTGCTGCGGATGCTCTCCCTTTATCTCCAGGAACATTATCGATTAGGAAACAGGCTGCAACTCTTTGCCCTTGGAAGCAATCGCATTCAGCAGATTTTGCCATGACTCGTCGAAGGACTTGGCGCCGTTTGACTGTAGGTCAGTTGCCAGCTGTTCCAGATTGATTCCAGCCTTTCGGAAATCGCCTAGGACAGTCTCGCAGTTGCCTCCGTCTCGCGGGAGAGTCCCGGCCAACTTGCCGTGATCACCGAAAGCCAGAAGAGTTTTCTCGGGCATTGTGTTGATCGTGTTTGGAGCAGCCAGACCACTGATGTAAAGAACGTCGGAAGCTTTTGGGTCTTTCGTGCCCGTGCTGGCAAACAAAAGCCTCTGTGGCCTGGCGCCAGAGTTGGCCAACCGCTGCCAGCGGTCCGAGTCCAGGACATCGCGGTAGGCTTTGTATACCTGCTGTCCAACGGCAAGGCCAAGCTTGTCCTTTAGCGGATCGGGCACTTTTTCCATGGTTGCGCCGTCCCAACGGCTCAGGAAGACCGAGGCTACGGAGCGAACGTCGGGATTGAGGCCCGCTGCAATACGCCGTTCGAGCCCACGCATATAAGCGTCTGCCGATGCCAGATAGTGCTCGCGAGAAAAAAGTAGCGTGACATTGATGGCCACACCGGCTGCAATCGCCTCTTCAATTGCCACATTTCCTTCCTTCGTTCCCGGAATCTTGATGAAGAGGTTTGGACGATTTGCTTTCTTGTGCAATCGAGCAGCTGCGGCTACCGTTGCCTTGGTGTCATAGGCCAGAAGAGGCGAAACCTCGAGCGAAACAAAGCCATCATTCCCCGCCGTCCGCTCGTGAACAGCAGTAAAAAGGGCGGCAGCTCGAGTCAGATCCTGCAACGCCAGTTCGAAGAACAACTCTTCGCCTGAAATACCTGTTGACAGAAGACGGCCAATCTCCGCGTCATAAGATTTGCTGTTTGCAATGGCGTGTTCAAAAATCGTTGGGTTCGAAGTCAATCCTGTCACGGAAAGCTCGTCAATGTAGCGCTTCAGTGTTCCACTGTCCAGCAAGTCACGCGTGATGTTGTCGAGCCACAAGCTTTGCCCGGCATCATGGAGTTCCTTTGTCGCCTTCATCGCTCCTCCTGCTCTCTCACCATTGTCTTACCGCGGGTGTCTTCCGGCTGCTACTCGCTCTCGCAACCATTTTGCTCCCAAGGCCTATAGTTCGTCATCTTCGCGACATGAAAAGCTCGACGCACCCGCGCTGGTTTAGTCGACACGGGATGAATGGAATCGCCGTCAGGGCGGCGCCATACACTCCCGCGACACTCCGGGAATGACCACGGCGGCGCGAGTATTGGGTACGGTCTGCAGGAGGTGGTTTTCGCAGCCTCCCGAATAACAAGAAAAGTTAGGGGCCAAAGTCCCTGACGATGCATCAAAGAGGTGCCAAGATCGTCAAACGGATGTGTTCGAAGCTGGAGGTGTATGCGAGTTATTGTGACCGGTGGGATCTGCCTGCTGGCTCTTATACCTGGTGCCGCGCAAGAGAGAGCTGGTCTGCCTCTATCGCCTGCTTCGCAGCGAACCGAGATGGCCGCAACCGCACTACCCGACGCGCCTACACCCTCTGCCGCGCCAGATGGGCAGCAAAGCTCTCCGCCCCCCAAGACCTCGTCAGCCACCTCTGACACATTGGGCCCTGGCGAAGGGCAGCAGACCAAACGGATCCTCTGGATTGTGCCCAACTTTCGGGCAGTCAACGCGGGAGCAAAGCTGCCTCCCCAGTCGGTGAAGGAGAAGTTCAAAACCGGCGCCTTGGACAGTTTCGACTATTCGTCGTTTATTTTCGTCGGCATCCAGGCGGGAATCAGCCAGGCAACGGATGCCTATCCGGCATTTCGACAGGGCGCTGCCGGGTATGGCCGCTACTATTGGCACACGTTCGCGGACCAGACAGATGAGAATCTGTGGGTAGAGGGCATTCTCCCGAGTGTCCTCCGCCAGGACAGCCGCTACTACACACTGGGCCATGGCGGCTTCATCAAGCGAGGCTACTATGCCGTTTCGCGAACGTTAATCACGCGCACAGATTCTGGAAGAGAAACCTTCAACGCATCGGAGATTCTGGGATCCGGCACAGCAGCTGCAATCTCATCCCTCTACTACCCCACCCAATACCGCACCTGGACCAAGATCGGACAGCGCTGGCTGACTAACGCCTTGCTGGATTTCGGCACATTCGCAGCGAAAGAGTTCTGGCCGGATGTTAACCACGCGATCTTCCATGAAACCGACTGATGAGTCAGAACGCAGAGTAACCGGCGGTCAAGGGCGGGAAAACCGTGCAATCAGCGATTTCTCACGGTTAGGGTGTCAACCTGTTCCGGTCCCGTGGATAAAGCACGGCCTGGCGAACATTTGGCAGATTCAGAACCTGACAGGTTAGCCGTTCTAATCCGATAGCGAACCCGCCATGCGGCGGCATACCGAGTTCAAACATTGCCAGATGGCTCTCAAAGGCTTCTGCATCAATTTGTCTCGACCTCAGGGCGGCTGACAGATCTTCCCGCCGGTGCAGACGCTGGCCTCCAGTTGTGATTTCAATCCCTTGGAATAACAAGTCGAAACTGCTCGCGGCGCCTCGCGTCCCCCGCGGGGCGGTGTAGAACGGGCGCGCCGCAAGCGGAAATCCAAGAACGAACACGGCAGGGAATCCGCTCTCTTGGTTTGCCAGTTCGCACAGTTGGCGTTCTCCTTCGGGGTCCAGATCGTCCACCAGGTCTGTCCGCCCGAAGTTGCTGCGCAGCATTTCTAGGCAGGAGTCAAACTCCCAACAAGGAGTTTCCAGCATTGAGGGAAGGGGCTCCTCGCGGTACTTGCGGACGATATTTCCACAGCGGGAATTCAGGTTCTCGAAAATATCCGTCAACAATTCCCGCTCCAGCTGGATGACTTCCTCTGGCCCGTCAATGAAGCCAAATTCAACGTCGAGGGAGAGGTATTCGGTCAAATGGCGACTCGAAGCATGCGGCTCGGCTCGGTACACATGACCCGTCTCGTAGACTCGTTCCAGTCCGGCGACCCCGTGTTCCTTATAGAACTGTGGGCTTTGTGCCAGATAGGCCACGCGATCGAAATACTGAATTTCAAAGAGATTGCTGCCACCTTCGGTTCCGCCGGAAACGATCTTCGACGTTACGATTTCAGTGAAGCGGCGCCGGTTGAGTGCGTCCCGAAAACAGCCCAACAATGCTGCCTGAATGCGAAAAACGTCGCCCACGGCTTCTGTGCGCAGAGCCAACGGCCGGAACTGCAGGAGGGTATCCAACCCAATTGCTTCCACGTCGTCGGCCGATTGAAACGGGAGCGTGTTCCCGGCTCGGTTCAAAACCTGAACTTCTCGGACATGGATTTCAAAACCGGCCTTTGAGCGCGAATCTTCGCGGACAATTCCCCGGATCTCAACTACGTCCTCGACCTTCAATCGATGATTCTGCAATGTCTCGGTTGCAGCAACGCATTGTGCAGTGCCGCTGCAGTCTCGCAGCACGATGAAAGACGTTTTGCCAAGGATCCGAAGCCGGTACACCCAGCCCCGAAGCAGAACTTCGCCTGGACCGGATGCCGAAATATCCTCAACGAAGGTGCGGTGAGTCGTGTTGGTTCCCATGCAAATCCTGCCAGGCAGAGATTGCTGGAACCACTTCAGTGGCGGTGCCATCCAGCTTCCGGCTTTGCGCCGGCGCTCAATTCAAGCCGTTTCGTCGCTCTCACGTTTCTCCCTAGTTGGGCCTGCTCGTTTCGAGCTTCCGTTTCAGGAAAACCTCTCAGAGGGGTCTGTCCTCTTCACTGAGTGATTCGATGTTCTCATTCGGTGAATGCAAAATCAAGGCACCGACCATGGCAATCTTTCGAGTGCCATAGTCATAGACGGGGATCGACGAAGGTGCGGTGGGGTCCAGGCGGTTTCATTTTGCCGCCGCTCCCGGATCGACCTTTTGAATAATGGCGCGATAGACGGAGTGAATCGCGCCGGACGCTTCGATTTTACGGGCATTTTCTTGATGTTTGGGGTGCCCGGCAAGCTTGCCGCGATACAACTCATATTCGGCCATGGTGCCCACATCAATCGTGGCGAACGCTTCGCTGGTAGCGCCGGCGAACTCGGTGGGAGCGTAGTAACCGGTGATACGGCCGCCGCTCTCCGTGATGGGCTCGAACTCCGCTTGCACGTAGGCGCGCCAGTCGCCAAGTTTGTTTGGGTCGATGGTGTAGCGCAGGAACAATGTGTACACAACAACCTCCTGAGACCATTGAACGCCCCGTGGGCGAGAAAAAACTTCGGTACAGACCGAAGTGTCGGCGAAAAATAATCAGCATACTGTATGCATGAGTGACGCAATCGCAAACGCGGCCCGGCTCCTGGCAGAGCCCGCCCGGGCAGCCATGCTGCTCAAACTGATGGGTGGTCGTGCCGTGCCTGCGGGAGAACTTGCTTTGGCGGCCCATATCAGCCCGCAAACGGCAAGCGAACATCTCGCGCAGCTGGCCGAAGCCGGTTTCGTCGCGGCGCAGCGGCGAGGGCGGCATCGGTACTACCAGCTTGCGAATGACAAAGTCGCCTACGCCGTGGAATCGCTGCTGGTGTTGTCTCCTGCGCCCAGCTCAGGGGATTCCGCCATGACATTTGGCCCCGCACTTGGAAGCCTGCAACATGCGCGCAGATGCTATTCGCATCTTGCGGGATGGCTGGGGGTTGCGATCGCAGATGCGCTGCAGCGTGAGGGCTATTTGACCGTGGCGACGGGAAGAGCGTTCGCTGTGACACACTGCGGGCGTGCATGGTTCGAGCAACGTGGGATCGTCGTGCCGCGCGCACCGGGAGTCACAGACCTCAAGGTGGCGCGTCAATGTCCGGACTGGACAGAGCGCCGGCCCCATCTTGCCGGCACCCTGGGCGTGACCATGTACAAGCGCTTCTCGGAACTTGGTTGGATCGCACCCTCGCGGACGTCCCGTGCGGTCCGAGTCACCCTGGAAGGCCGTGAAGCATTCTCAAAATATCTGCGCATCGTGGTTGGATGAAAGATCCAACCCGGGCGCGGTCGACGCGCAGTCGTTACGAATTTGTCCCGAAAACACGCCTGTGATCAGTTGCCTGGACAGTTTTCGGATAATCGGGCGGACCCCGCACCAAACCCTGGCTACACTGCCAGGTGCGCGGGAGGGGAAGAGTTGGACCGATTGCTACCATCAACAGATGGATCTATCCAATGGATACGAATCAGTTTCGGAAGAGTTTCTTGCGCGTCGTGGCAATAGTAAAACTCGTTCTATTGCGATCGGCGTGAAGGAAGTGCGGAAGTGGGCGAAAACACTGCCGAGCGACAGCAGTGTTATTGATATGGGTTGCGGGCCTGGCTTTCCCATCACGGTCGTACTGGTCGAAGAAGGACTCCAAGTCTTCGGGGTGGATGCAGCACCATCGTTTGTTGCGGTATTCCAACGCAACTTGCCCGGCATACCCATTGCTTGCGAATCTGTACTAGAGTCGAGATACTTTGAACGAACGTTCGATGCTGTCTTGTCAATTGGTCTGATGTTCCTTCTCAAGGCTGAAGAGCAGCATCGCCTGATCCGGAGATTCGCCGATATCCTGGTGCCGGGTGGCCGTCTGCTCTTCACCTCAACCGCCAAACCTGCCGTTTGGAACGATGCCATGACAGGGGTGGAGTCAGTCTCCCTGGGGGCCGAGGAGTACAGGAAGCTGCTCGGAGCGGCCGGCATATCGGTCGCGGAGGAATATGAGGATGTGGGCGAAAACCACTATTTCGACTCCTTCAAGGACTTCCATGGATAGTTCTGTTTTGCTGAAACCCGCAGGAGTGTGCGCCGGTAAAATAGAGCGAAGTCGCTGCCTAAATACAGCGGCACCCACGGCATGACCGCGTATTCGATCGTAAGAAGAAGCTGAGATCACTTCGCTCGCCGTCAAGTTGTCAGGCTGCCTACGCAGCTCGCGATTTTCGTGGACGGCTCCGCTTGTGTAGGAATAACTGAAGGCGAGCGACTTAGGCCTCATGGACTCGCGCCGAGTTCCTCTGCTGGAGTGAGGTTCACGAGCAGGCCGTAGCTAACCCACCGGAGAGGATTCATGGCTGATCGCGAGCAAGCCGCCGAACGAGTGTTTACAGAGGCTCTTAGTCTGCGGCCCGAGCGCAGACCTGCATTTCTTGACCAGATTTGCCGCGGAGCTCCTGAGGTTCGACAGATGGTGGAAGACCTTCTGCGCGAGAACGAACGGCTCGGCAGCTTCCTTGCGGAGCCCCTGCTCAGGGAGGGCAGTCCATCGCCCCTCTCAACAGGTGACATCATTTCGCACTACCGCGTGGTTGAAAAACTCGGCGCTGGCGGCATGGGAGTCGTTTATAAAGCCGAGGACCTGACCCTACGCCGCCCCGTCGCTCTCAAGTTTCTCGCAGACGACCTGGTGGAGGATGCGCAGATATTGGAGCGATTTCGACGCGAGGCTCGCGCCGCCTCTGCTCTCAATCACCACGGCATCTGCACAATTTACGAGGTCGGGGAGCAGGATGGCAGGCGCTTCATCGCAATGGAATTCCTGAATGGCATGACGCTGAAGGCCCGCATCGCGAGCAAAACAATCGAGATCCCGGTGCTCCTGTCTCTGGGCAGCGAGATCGCTGACGCGCTCGATGCTGCGCACGACGCAGGAATCGTGCATCGCGACATCAAGCCGGCGAACATCTTCGTCACCTCGCGCGGGCACGCGAAAATTCTTGATTTCGGACTGGCGAAATTCGCACAAGCGGCCGGCGCTACCGGGGCGGAGGCAGAGACAGGTACGGGCTGGCTGCACACGGCTACGGGCGTGGTGTTAGGCACGTGCAACTACATGTCGCCAGAACAAGTGCGAGGCCTGGCGTTGGATAGCCGCACCGATCTTTTTTCTTTTGGCGTCGTCCTCTATGAGGTCGCCACCGGGGTTGCCCCCTTCCCAGGCGAAAGAATGGGAATCGTCTTTGAGTCCATTCTGGACCGGGCGCCCGTGTCGCCGCTGCGTTTGAATCCGGACTTGCCGATCGAACTGGAGCGCATCATCGCGAAATGCCTGGAGAAAAATCGTGACCTGCGGTACCAGCGAGCTTCCGAGGTGTATTCAGATCTGCAGCGGCTCAAACTTGATCTGGATTCGGGTGACCGGAGCAAAAGGTGACGGAGTGATGTGGCACTTTCTGATGCTGAACCTTGCGAGTTCAATTCACTTCGAGCTTTGAGCGTGATACCCCTGCCACACATACTCGAGCGCTTCCGGGAGAGTCTGCATCCTCGCTGCGCGATCGACGTGTCCCGCATTCTCTGCAAACACAAACTGGTAGTGATATCCCTCTGCTGCCAGCACCTTCGCCATGCGCTCGTTTGCCTCGACCCAGTCGTGCATGTTGTCGCGCATCACGTTGGGATTGTAGAGATCTCTGTCGCCGACCTCCATCCAAATCCGGATCGGCTTGCGCGGGCTCTCCGGAATTAAGTGCTCGTGGAACTCCCAGGCTCCATGCGGAAACTTCGGATCGGACGGCCACTGCTGGTTGATGTAGGTCCCCGAGTAGGTCAGCACGCGATGATACAGTTCCGGGTGAAACCACGCCATGATCAACGCGCACGAACCACCTGAACTGCCGCCCATGGTCGCGCGTCCATTGGCATCGTGCGTCAACTTCACGTGCGCCTTCTCCTCGACCAGCGGGAGCACCTCGTGCTCGACGAATTCTGCATAACGGCCCGACATCGTGTCGTACTCAAGTCCGCGCTGGCTCCCCTGCGCATCGCCGCTGCCGTTCCCAATAGAGATGGCGACCATGACCGGCAGCTTGTGTTGGGGAATCAGGCCATCCAGTGCGGTGAAAAGCATTCGATCCGGTCCGTCCGCGCCCACAATGAACGGCGCCACACTACCCGGCAAGTAATCCTTCGGCACATACACAGCAATCTTGCGCGTATACGAAGCCGGATGACTCGTCGTAACTACGAGCTTGGCCGGGTCATTGGGGTCAGGTGTGCCGAACGTCCCCTTTTCGCGCGCAATACCGGGGTAGTACTTGCTGTCGTCCGAATTCATTGTGAATTCAACCACGTCGCCGTGCGTCAGTTCCTGGGCCGTCATTTCTGGTGCCGGGCTGTGGGTCGGCCCGATGATGAAGTTTCCATCCGAATCGGCCGGCGGCACAGTTCCGTCGGGCAGCTCTTTGGCATTCACATACCCTGGGGTATGCGGATCGCGCGTCGGTGGCACAGGCCGAGCCGTCTGAGGGGCTTGCGGCACAGGTGCCGTTTGTCCAGCCCAAACCAGTGCCATCGACCCGGTCAGAATCCCCAATCCTAGAAATCGTGTTTTCCAAGTCATCTGTTTTTGCCCCTGCACTTCATCCGGCTTCACTCTCCCAAAAACACTTGCCAAAGGGATGGTACACGGGAAGGCTTCCAGCCTTAACCCTTCGGACCAATACCTTTATCGCCAGTCATCAATCACGTAGGCACCGGGCCGATTAAATCCTTCCACATGCGGACGCTGCATTGCGACGCCCTGCAGGGCCACACGATATCCGTGAGAACGCATGCGCCGATAGGCATCTTCACGAGCAAGATTTACCCCGGCTTCTAAGGTTGCTCCTCGCGAGAACGCAAACGTTTCGCAGGCATCAAGCAGCGTGTCGAAACGCGTCCCCGCCCCTGCGCCGCTTCGGGCCGCACCAAACTTGACGTAGCATGTCTTCTCACCGCCTTCCGATCCAGTTCCAATGAGGCAAACCGCAAAGCCATCGAGATCACCGCGTGAGTGAGTCAAAACCACGTCGCCTGTGCGCTGCCCGAGTGCGGCTCGCATTTCATCGGAGAGATCAAGACCCTTCTTGATTTTACCGGTGAGATTCTTGCAGGCAGCGATGGTCTGCTCGCGCTCCCGTTTCTTGAGGGTCGATAGCAACACCGGCTCATTGGAAGAATTGGCCTGCGGCGTCTTGCTGGCGTCTGGATGGCGCACCATGATCGCGGTCAGGTACTGCGGCCAGTAGCCGAGCTTCTGGTAGAGGCCCACATGCTTGGCACTTTGCGCGAACGTGAATAGCCCGGTGTGCTGCATACCCCACCCATCGAAGATCGCCATCGTGCCTTCGAGTAACTGCTGTGCGACTCCGCGGTCCCAGAATTCGGGCAACACCGTCAAGGGTCCGAAGAACCCGAATGATCCCCAGCGCGTGACCACATTTGTTCCGATCAATCGGCCATGGTTGCGGGCCGCCAACACCTTGACGTGGGTCGAGCCAAAGCGCGGCGCGATCAAGTTGCGATCGCCCATAAACTCAAGTGGATTTGGCATTCCCAGAAACGTTCCGAAGGCCAGGCGAACGATCCGGTGCGCTTCTTCGAGTTCAGTCTCTTTTAGCAGGCTGACTTTGATGGCGTGCTTCGTCGGCATTGCTTTATGTCTCCTCGTCGAGGTTCGCAATTTGGTCAGGGCAGCCGGCTGACAGGAACGAACCCAGCCGAGTCTAGAACGCTCAAGAGCAAAAGGGAATAGCTGGATTAAGACAACTTCGACGATCTGAGGAACGGGCCAATCTCGCCAAGTGACTTTGCGGATTCTTGTTTCTTTGCACCGGAAACTTGCTTCGGGTAGGCATCGTCAATGCAATTAAAGACGACAATTTTCCGATAATCTCGTGACAATTGTCCATCGCCTTTCATTAAGACTGAAAAGAAGTCGCCGTAGGTCGAGTTCGGGTGTTGGGTGAATTGCCATCGATGCGCAGTTCTCGAATGAAGGAATTCACCCGCGAGTTGCGTCAAAAGCTACTACCAGGAGCGCGACACAGTGCTGCGTGGCAGGCCGCCGATAGATCGACCGTCTACGCAAAAGGTTTCGCTCGCCGAAATCCTTTTGGTCTGCTGCGCTGTGCTGTCCCTGGTGATTGCTTGCGTCGTCTGCTCGCTCCATAAGCAGGCCTGGACGGACGAAGTGTTCACCTGGAGGGAGCTGAGCGATCCATCGCTGTGGCACCTCTACAACGCCGTCCAACATGGCGCGGATGGCGGAATGCCCCTTTTCTATACAACAGCGTGGCTTTGGGCAAAGGCTTTTGGCACCGCCGTTCTGAGCCTGCGTATGTACTCCTGCGTTGCGATGTGCGCGGCGTTGCTGGTCACCTGGAGAACCCTGCGCCGGTTTTATGGAACATGGGCAACCGCAATTGGAGTCCTCACCTTTTGGGGCACTTCGGGGCTGGTGCTCGATGAAAATGCTGAAGCGCGCTTCTACGGGCTCTTCCTGCTCACCGTAGCGCTTACCCTCAACATCTACACGCGACTCATCGTGCAACCGGCGCCGAAACTCCGGCTGCTGGTTTTATCCCTTTTCTCCCAATCGGCTTTGGTACTCTCTCACATCCTGGGCGTCATCTATGGCGGGTTAATCCTGCTCGGACTGATCCTGTCGGACGCAGCCAGGCGCCGCTTCCGCCCTCGCGTATATCTCTTCCATGCTGCCGGCTGGCTCGCGCTCCTGGTTTGGCTGCCTTCGATCCGAGCTTCCATGGCGGTGGGCAAACCCCACGGGTGGATCGGGAAACCACAACTCAAATACCTGTTTCCTGCGTATCTCTTTGCTCCGTTCGAGCAATGGTTCCTGCTCCTGGAGCGCCACTCCGGGGATGCACGATGGAAAATGGTTCACCATGTGGTCGAGATCCCCATGCTCATCGCGCTCGCCGTCATCTTGCTGCTAGGGCTCCGAAAGCTTCTGGCAGCGGAACAGCGAACCAGTCCCGATCCAGGAAGCGCTCTGCTGCTGGCCGGGTACTTACTACTGTCAGCGCCACTGATCCTGTTCGTGCTCTCGTACTTGATTACACCAATATTTCTTGCCAGGTATATGCTGCCTTCCGGAATTGGCCTGGCGATCGTTCTAGCAGACTTCGCGGATGCGCGCGGATCCGACAGTCCGGCCTCCTCGCGGTTGGTTTGGGCAGGTGTGGCGACGTTTCTAGCAATTCTGCCAATGCTCTCGTCGTTGGTCATGCCACCGCTTTCATCAAGTTGGCAATATCTGGACGTGCAGCAGCTGGACCATACAGTCCCTGCGAACATTGCGGTCGTCACAGATTGGGCGGACGATTTTGCAAAGCTCATGCGCTATTCAAATAACCCGCATTCGCAATACTATTTCCTGCTTGACTGGCCTGCGGCCCTGGCGGGACCTAAGCCGGCCGTGACCTCCTACCACCTCTTGGCTTCCAATCGTGATGTTGGCTACTATTCTCGGAGCATCCAGGACAGTAACGCTTTTCTTTGTTCCCATTCTGATTTTCTTGTGCTGGACACCCATCTCATCGGGCAGGATGCCGATGGGCCCACCTGGTTTGATCAAAGAGTCAGGGAAGCGCCTGAGTTTGCATGGAGCGCACTCGCTTCTTTCGACGCTCCCTATTTTCCTGAGGTGAAGCGGGAACTGATCTCGGTGCACCGCAGAGAACCGTTGGCCTTTTGCAACAAGCCCTGGCAACAAACCAATGCGCGCATCGAGCCAAGATAAAGCGCACCGGGAGTTTGCGGCCAGACCCAGGAACGTTGCAACCTGGAGGCGAATTCTGGCAGGTTCTGGCACAAGCATTTTCCAAAATTGTTTTCCCATAGACGTTCGAGTGGTGTATCTTTCTCCCATAGATCTTCGAGTGGAGCGTGGCCGCTATGGGCGGAAAGAGACAGCCGGGCCGGGAGATGGTGCAGGGAACGCTGGACATGCTGATTCTGCGCACCCTGGTAATAGGGCCGGCGCACGGGTACACCATCGCACATGTAATTGAACAGCGATGAGCATGAAGCGATTCTTGAGTCGAAGCCGCCGTGACGCCGATTTGGCAAGCGAAATTGAGGCGCACCTCGAACTGGAGGCAGAGGAGAATCGGTCGAGCGGTCTCTCCCCGCAAGAGGCGCGACGCCAGGCCTACGTAAAATTCGGCAGTCCTCGCCGTGTGCGCGAGAGCGAGTGGGAAAGCAACACGATGAAGCTCATTGACGATGCCTGGCACGACTTGAAGTACGCAGTACGCACGCTTGCGCGCACACCCGGTTTTACGGTTGCGGCGGTGCTGGTCATGGCCCTGGGAATCGGCGCGAATACGGCGCTCTTCACCGTCGTTCGCTCCGTCCTGCTCAAGCCTCTGCCGTTCAGGGAACCTGACCGCCTCGTCCAGTTATACGAGCAAAGCCCCGGCGGGAAACGAGCTTATAGCTGGGTCGCCGGCGGCATGTATGCGGCGTGGAAGCAGCAGACCCCCAGCGTCGAGCAAATGGCCATTTTTGGCACTGACAGCATCAGCCTCTCCGGCGATGGTTCACCCTTGCCGGAGAGAATTCGCTATGCGGAGTGCTCCTGGAATCTCTTCTCCATGCTTGGTGTTGAGCCGGCGATGGGTCGATCCTTCGTTGCGGACGATGATCGTCCTGATGCACCCGGGACAGTGGTCCTGACGCACAGCCTGTGGATGCGCCGTTACGCGGGAGACAAGGCAATCCTCGGCAAAACCATCCTGCTCGACGCGCGTCCCTACACCGTGGTAGGTGTGCTGCCCGCGTGGTTCAACTATCCTGACTTGCCCACCCAACTTTGGGCTCCCATCTACCACGAGAAGCCCCCTGCAGAGATGCGGCGCGTCGACAATCACAACTACTTCGTGGTGGCCCGGCTGCGCCCCGGTGTCACCCTGGCGCAAGCGCAGAGTGAAGTGGATACAGCCGAGAAGCGTGTGCATATGGAGAACCCGGATCCGTCGGTTGGCACCGCTGCGAACGCGCGTACGCTTCTCGACGGACTGGTTCACGACGCAAAAACTCAACTCTACGTCTTGCTGGGCGCCACCAGTTGCGTTCTGCTGATTGCGTGCCTGAATGTGGCCAACCTCCTGGTGGCGCGCTCGGCCTCACGGCGCAAGGAAGCTTCCATCCGCGCAGCCTTAGGCGGCAGCCGTTTGAGACTGATTCGCGAACAGGTCACCGAAAGCGTCACAGTGGCAGTAGCTGGAGGAACGCTTGGATTTCCGCTGGCATGGGCCGGGGTGCGTTGGCTTGTCCAATCTCGGCCCGACATGGCACGTGTCAGTGCCATTCGCATCGATGCCGGATCGATGCTCTTTTCGCTCGTCATCATGGCCGCGAGCGGGGTGCTTGCAGGTCTCATCCCAGCAGCCACGCTCCTGCACAGTCCCTTGCTCGAGCCGCTGCAGGAGTCTTCGCGCACCAGCCGCGCGGGACTGGGACGCGCACGTCTACGCAGGATTCTTCTCGCGGCCGAAGTTGGGTTGACCGTAGTCCTGCTCATAGTCGCCGGCCTGCTATTGAAGAGCTACCAACATCTGCGTACCGCCGACCTCGGCTGTGCCACGCAGAACGTGCTGACGATGCATTTCTCTCTCCCCAATGCCCACTATGACACCTCAGCAAAAGTAGTCGCGTTCTACGAGCAGTTGCTTTCCCGCATGCGCGTTTTACCCGGAGTCAAGGCGGTGGGCGTCGCCACCGAGTTGCCCGGCCAGGGCTACGGCGGGGACTCACGTTTTTCCATCCCCGAGTACCCACCGCCCGCGCCGGGTACGATGCAGGACGCCCTTGTGCGCGGCGCGGACCCAGGGTACTTCAACGCAATGCAGATTCCGCTCAAACGAGGCCGCTCCTTTGACGATGGTGAGAGGCTCGACAATGCTCGGTCGGTCATCGTGAGCGAGTCCTTTGCCCGCCGCTACTTTCCCGGCGAGGATCCGCTCGGCAGGCACGTCAAGGCGCCTGATTTTCAAGGCGTTCCTCAACAGGGCTTCGAAGTCGTCGGCGTCGTCGGCAACACGCTCTGGGGACTCACCGAAGACGAAGCTCCAACCTTGTACTTCCCGCTTTATTCCGGTGGCTGGCCCGAGGCCTCAATTGCCATCCGCTCCGATTTGGATGCGGCCAGCCTTGCCACGCCAATCGAGAAACTGTTGGCGCAATTCGATCCTGACCTGCCCGTCTCCAACGTGCTCACCATGGAGCAATCCATCGGCAAGTCCACCCTGGATGCAAGCTTTACCTCGATCCTGGTGCTGGCCTTTGCAGTCATTGCGCTTTTCCTGGCTGCAGTGGGGCTCTACGGCGTCTTGTCTTACCTGGGGACTCAGAGGACTGGCGAGATTGGTATCCGCATTGCGCTGGGTGCGCCCCGCACTTCCGTGCTGCGTCTGATGCTGTTGGACGGATTGTGGCCTGCCGCCGTTGGGTTAGTCATCGGAATGTTAGTGGGCGCGCTCGCCGTGCGGTTGATCCGCACAATGCTCTATGGCACAAACCCTCTGGACTGGACGGTGTTCGCCGAGGTCACAGTGGTGTTGTCGCTTGTCGCCGCCTCGGCCTGCGCCCTCCCGGCATGGCGCGCATCGCGCCTCGACCCTATGCAGGCATTGCGAATGGAATAGCGGTCAGAAAGTTTCCAGGAAAGCGATTAGGGCTCGCTTGTCGTCGTCGCTCAGTCCTGGCTCCTCGGCGAATTCACTGGTTCCGAAGTAGTGGCCCCGATTGACAACATAGTCGGGACACTTGCTAAGGGCGAGCAAGTTGGGAACAAGATTCGCGAAGACTCGCTTGGCATCGTCGTCGGTGGCATTGGTGGGGAGAGATCCTAGATCGTGCTGCATCTTCAGTAGAAGATCAACAACCTTCTTCTGGTGCTCGACCTTTTGCTCGCCTTCCAGTCCTTCGCCCAGCAGGTCGAGGTTGGCGAGAAGATTGACGGGCGTGCCTTTGGGTATAGGCCCGATTCTCACTTCACCGTCCCCGAAGACAGCAGGCAGCAGGCGCGATCCTAAGCCTAGCAGCGGTTGCAGCAAGTCGGGTAGGTAGCCAGACGCAACGGTGAGGTAGCTAGTCTCGGTGGTGCGGTCAATCGTGCCCGGCAACTGCGGAAGCAGAGAGTCTTTCTGCCGAGTCTCAGGCCATAACATTTGTCCCATAGATTTTTCGAAAGCGTCGACACGGTTGGTCACGCCGGGCAGAGGATCAAAAACGCCCACGCTGTTATTGAGCAAATAAGGGGCCGACGTCCAGAGGCTGATAAGAGAAGCTGGGCGGGTGTACCCGCGGCCCCCGGCCGGCATGGAGTAACTTCTGGCCTGACCCGTATATGGGTCGTAATAAGTAATGGATCCCACCGAGGGTAGATCCTTGTATGTCTCGGATGAGAAGTTATCCCAGATATTGCCACGTATAGCGTTCGTGGCCAGCGGACTGCAGGCGTTGGTCTGAAGAAGTGTGACAGGCACACGCTGATCGGTGGAGAGATAGTTGTTGTCGAGAAAGTCCGGCCGATGCACGATGGTTCGCATCTGCGATTTGAATTCTTCGGTCTTCGTCCATGCCCAGTATTTGTTCCAGCAAGTCAGATAGTCTTTGCCCGAGCATCCATCAGGATCAAGTCCGGCTGCGGGAACCGGAATCTTGCTGGAGTGGCAGCGTGCACAACGTTCGGCAAAGACGGTTTTACCGTGGTCGAGCAGACCTGCGTTCTTGCTCAGGCTCTCGGCTCCTCCGGGGGCGTCCCGCAGCCGGTGAGGCTGAGTAGTCGCGAGAAAGAAGAGCGCCATGTCGGGGGTTTGTTGCTGCGTGGCCTGCCAATATACAGAGTTCTTATTGGCGGTTGCGATCGGAATGGGTGAGACTGCCTTGCCGCCGACCAGCGGGCGAAAGTGCAATAGCCACTCTTCGCTAAACAGCCCAATGTTGAGGTAAACACGGTTGAGGGCGCCCAGCACTCCCACGGAGTCAGACCCATCTTTAAGCACCCGCGGAGTGCGGACGACATCGGGTGGTTGGTAATACTTGGTAAGTGGTCCGCTCTGGACAAACTCATTGAGCTGCTTGTTATCGAGGCCGCCGCCGGAAAGAGTCTCCTTGCCCCAGCGAAGCGCCATGCCCGATTCCGCCGGCATCTCATGCAGGCCGTCCGCCTCCAGCTTCAATCCGATTCTTTCCGGCAGATCGTAAACAGCGTTCATGGTACGCGGATTGTTGATGTTGTCGGAGGATATCAACGAAGTATCGAGAGTACCGGGCCGCGAAGTATGAAAGAGCTGGATGGGAAACTTCTTCATATCCGAATCCCAGGCAAGCACCCGCTCCACCCACAGATACTGAGCGCCGACATTCGAACTGAGGTTTTCCCACTTAGGCTCTTCAGGAGAGGACGGTGGCTTGTCCGGATTCGGGCCAATGTGGCAGAACCCACAAGACATGCCTACACGATAGGGCCGGACCAGCTTCTTGTCGTTGTAATACGAGGGGTCGGTGTAAAAGCGTTTGGGGTCCCACCTCTTCTGCGCAGCCTCGTCAAAATCGGGATTCGGAAAGAGCCGTAGACCAACGACACCAGAGCCGTAACCGTAATAGGAGCCCGCGGGGATATTCTTACCACGTGCCCCTATTTTGACCCCGGGATACTTAGTCTCACTTTCGAATGGGTCCGGCGGGCAGCCAGGGTCACGCTTGTCGAGCCAGAGGCCAAAGCGATCCGCATTGGGCTCCTTCGCTTCCTGGAAGCACGGCTCGTTCAGCACGCCGAGATATTCAAATCGATTGGAACGATGGGCTGCCATGCCAGGATACGAGGAGATAGTTTTAAGCAGGTCTAGCGTTCCAACGCTGGTATTGGTCAGCGTATCCCACATCTTGTCGTCCCCACCGGTCCAGAGGATCCACATATTACGTCCCTTGATCTGGTCCGCAGTGAGGTTGGGCGCGCCATCCATATCGTGGAAATAGTCTTCATCGGCGGCGGGAAAAGAAGATGCTGATCGACCTGCAAGCAGGGCTTCGTCCTGCACCGAACCGGCAACCGGCCCCTTGTGTAGTAAGGTGATTGCGACCAGGGCGACGATAGCGCAGACTACGATTCCCACCACAACCCCGGTTGCGAGCCAGAACCTGCGCCACAGTCTCGTCATGGGTCCGCTCCCACCTTTCTCAGCATGCCCAGCTTCATTCGAACGGTATGTAGCCGATGATTGTCCCACAAAGCCTGCCGGGTGCGGAACTGTTTTTTGGATCGCCCGGTGACGTTGGATATGCGGGCCAGATGAGGGTCTTTCTCAGATGTAGCGGCGAGATCTGACAGAAAGTCAACTATACTTCGGCGCATGGCAACACCAGGCGGGACCGGGCAGTTCAACCCACGCGATCCGTCACAACGTGAGGTTGAATACATTGTCGTGGGTTCCGGCGCCGGGGGCGGCACTGTGGCGGCGCGGCTTGCCGAAGCGGGGCACACGGTAGTGTTGCTTGAAGCTGGAGGAGATCCCAAGACAGCCGGCGGTACAGATCCGATAGGCGGCGGCAAGAACCGGCTTCCAGAGGACTATGACGTGCCATGTTTCCACCCCTTCGCATCGGAAAACGAAACTATGAAGTGGGACTTCTTTGTACGCCATTACAGCGACGATGCTAAACAGAAAAGTGACCCCAACTACAGGGAGAACTGGGAGGGGTGTCGAGTGGATGGGGTGCTCTATCCGCGCGCCGGCACGCTTGGGGGATGCACCGCACACAATGCCATGATCCTCGTCTATCCGCATGATGCCGATTGGAACGCGATTGCAGAATTAACCAACGATGCGAGCTGGAATGCGAACAGAATGAGGAAATACTTCCAGCTATTGGAGGACTGCCGTCATCGACGGGTATATCGTTGGCTTGACAGGATTGGAATTAATCCCACCAGGCACGGCTTCAGAGGGTGGCTGACAACGCAGACAGCCATCCCCATGATATCGCTGAAGAACGTGGATTTGATCGATGCGATCCTCAAGTCCACCCGGGCAGCGATTGCGGATATTGGGCACATTGAAGAGCGGATTCGCTGGTTGTGGCAAAGCATGCTTGACCCGAACGACTGGCGGACGGTGAAAGAGAACTCCTTCGGCATTCGGTATCTGCCACTGACGACAAACCACCACGGGCGAACCGGCGCACGGGAGCGGTTGCGCGCAGTCCAGAAACGATCTCCGCAACTGCTGCACATCGAACTGCATGCCCTGGCGACGAATGTGCTCTTCGATGCAAGCAACCGGGCAATTGGTGTGCGGTACTTGAAGGGCGAACGGTTGTACCGTCCCCATGCGGGCATGCAAAGCACCGGCGGAGAACCCCGAGAACTATATGCCACGCGCGAAGTGATATTGGCGGGGGGCGCATTCAACAGTCCTCAACTGCTGATGCTCTCGGGAATCGGCCCACGTGCGGAACTGGAGCATCACGGCATCGAGGTCCGCGTGGATCTTCCTGGAGTGGGCAGGAATCTA
>CAZSUK010000438.1:0-3684 GCA_964609355.1 uncultured Acidobacteriaceae bacterium
GTGGGCACGATGGCACAGGAACGCAGCCCTGACGTTATCTTGTGCGGATCAATCTGGAACGCGATGTCGCATTGGCGGCTCGACTCATCGATCAGCCCGGCATAGCGCAAGGTGTAGTTCAACATGTAGTGGGCGTCAGAGCTGTCCGGATGGCGGCGCACTAGATCTTCAGCCTGCTGCATTGCCTTGGTCTCATCGCCGTTCTCGACGGCCACCCCAATCCAGATCGCGATGGCGGGGATGTAGTCAGGATCGAGCGCAACCGCCCGTGCTTCCGCGGACACGTAGCGCTCTTCCATGTCGTTGCCGCCCTTCCCGTATCGCACTTCGACATAGCATCGCCGGCCAAGCTGAAGCCACGCGGGAGCGAAGTTTGGATCGAGGGCGACAGAGCGCTCCAGCATGGCAAGCGCCGGCTGGTTGGTGCCGGAGTCATAAGGCATGGACAGCGAGCGCAGGTACAGGTCGTACGCCTCGTTGTTGGTTGGACGCGTGCCTTTCGAGACCGTGTATGCCGAGCCGCCCAGCGCCGCGGCCAAGGCACCTTGCGTGCGAGCTGCAATCTTATCGCGCAGCTCGATCATGTTGCCGGCCGGAGCATCCAGCGTGTCGGCCCACAACACGCGCCCGCTTTTCACATCGATGGCCTGCAGCGCCAGGTGCAACTGATCACCTTCCCCGACAAAACGGCCGGTGACGATGCTCGCCGCCTTCATCTCTGCACCCGCTTTGCGTAGGTCGACGCCCGGAAGAGCATATGGCGAGCTGGTTAAGAATGGCTGCACCGAAAGTCGGCCATCGTAGCTGAGCATCATTGCCACCTCATCGGCAAGCGGAAGGCTCAAGTAAGCGAACGAACGGTCGGTACCGGCATTCTGAAAGGGAAGGACCGCGACACTTTTCAGGGTTGGTGGCGGCGGTTGAGTCACTTTCCCGTGCAAGATGTACAGGCTGGCAGCAAGGCCGAGTACCAGGACACACGCAAACGCGATCCATGGCCGGCGGACGCGAGCCTCTGTGCGCTTGCGTTCGGCAAGCTCCTGCTGCTGCCGCTCGCTTTCCCTGCGATTTCGCTCCGCGCGGCGTGCCTCCAGATTTTCCAAGCGCTGCACCAGATCCGCCGGGCTGCGAAGCCGGCGCGCAGGGTCGCCGCACACGGCTGCAGCAATGTCCTCGCGCAATAAGGGATCCGCGACCCCTTCTTCCCATCCCGGCGAGAGCGGTTTGCGGAAGTCTCCCACGACCATCTGGTAGAGCATGACGCCGAGGGCGTAAACATCCGACTGCGCGGTGGCGGCTTTGCCGGAAAAGACCTCGGGCGCCAGATACAGCAGCGTGCCACTGAATGAGCTTGATTCCAGGGCGGCGGTTTGGGTCAAGCCCAGGCGGGTGATGCCCAGCGCCTCCAACCGCGACGACTCGAGCAACAACGCGCTGCCGAAGTCGGCGATCTTGATCTGGTCTGCGCCGTCCGCCAGCCGAGTGACGAGCACGTTGGCGGGCTTCAAATCCTTGTGCAGAACGCCCACTGCGTGTACGCCGGACACCGCCCGCGAAATCTCAGCGAGCAGATGCAGGCGGCGCTCGAGGGGGATGAGGGCGAGGCCGCCCTGGCCTTCAGCCCACTCCGCCAAGTTGGGGCCGCCGTACTCGCTCTCCAGAAAATAGGGTTCGGTCTCGAAGTTCCACTCCAGAATTTGGACCAGATAGCGGGAATCTTGCAGAGACTCACGGAGATAACGGAAGACCGTCACCTCGCGCTTCAAGGTCCTGAGGCGAGCCAGCTGGGAGACGAACTTGAAGACGCGCAGCTCGTGGGTCTTGGGGTGCTCGGCCAGCCACACCTCGCTCGCGGCCGAAATGTCGAGCGGGCGCAGCAGCAGCCATTGCTCGCGGCCGGGGACAGGACTGCCGGCTGCCAGTCGCAGGTGCGCCGGCGACGATGACGGTTGGCTTGCCTCAGCGTGGGCGGTTGCTGCCAGGCGATATCCCACCCGCGCCACGGTGACGACGATACTGGAATCTATGTCGCCCAGTGCCTTGCGCAACTTGTAAACGGCGGTGGACAACGAACCTTCGACCACGTTGAGGCCTGGCCAGACGGCATCAAGCAGTTCGTTCTTCGTGACCACTTCTCCGGCGTGCCGAAGAAGGTAAAGCAGTACCTCCAAAGGCTTCAGCTCCAGCTCCACCGGCTGATCGCCAACGCGCAGCTCCAGGCTGGATTCGACGAACGTCCGGCCGGCAAAACTCCAAAGGCATCCGGAAAGCTCTGGCAATTCACGGGCTAAGCGATGGGTGGCCATGAACTTCCGCTTCTTGAGAATCTCTTGAGAATTACGTCAGGACGCCCGGGAGGCGATTGCTGCACATTATGCCCCACAGCCAGAGGGGTGACCAGCACATTTTGATCGGCGCAGGACCGGAAGTCGCTGCCGTCTCCCCCGTGCACGACGCTATCTGCAGTCTTCAAAGCCAATCTTGCGGCGAAGAAGAAGAAGAAGGAGGGGCGATGCCGAGCCTCGGCAGCAGTGCGTTCTTTCGACTCGGGGATTTCCTCTTCTACGCAATCCTTCGGTGTCCTCGTCAACTTTGACAGCGCTCACGGCGGCACTCCCCTATCGCTTCCTATAGGGACCGCAACGGATCCCTCGGAACGATTTTTCGAAAGGAAACCATGCGCCCTTCAAATTGGTCAGGATTGAGCAAACCTAATTTTTGGAAAATGGCTGTCACTCTTCTGGCGCTTTGTGCTGCGACAGCAATTAGCTTGTCCGCTCAGACCTTAACCACGCTGCACACCTTCGCGGGATATTCGACGGACGGCGCCAGTCCTTATGCAGGGCTAGTGCAAGCCACCGACGGGAACTTCTACGGGACAACCTATGCTGGCGGGACCAGCGGCAACTGTCAGGGTGGCTGTGGCACGGTCTTTAAAATCACGCCAGCAGGCACGCTAACCACGCTGCACAGCTTCGACTGGTATGACGGCGCCAGCCCTACCGGCGCGCTGGTGCAAGGCAATGACGGGAATTTCTACGGGACAACCTACGGAGGAGGGGCCGAGCCGCGCGTTGGTACCGTATTCAAAATCACCCCGGGAGGCGCGCTGACCACGCTGTACAGCTTTTGCGCGCAAGCGAACTGCACTGATGGCCAGCAGCCCTACGCCGGGCTGGTGCGAGGCTCCGATGGCAACTTCTACGGGACAACCCTAGAGGGTGGGGCCAACACCGGCTGTTCTCTCGGCAGCGGCACCTGCGGCACGGTCTTTAGAATTACGCCAGGGGGCGCGCTCACCACGCTTTACAGCTTTTGCTCTCAGCATAACTGCACTGACGGCGGCAACCCTTACGCCGGTCTGGTGCAAGCCAACGACGGCAACTTTTACGGGACAACCTTCGGGCGCGGGGTCAACGGTTATGGCACGGTGTTCAAAAGCACTCCGTCAGGCGCGCTGACCTCGCTTTACAGCTTTTGCTCTCAAACGAACTGCGCCGACGGGGAATACACCCAATCCGGACTGGTGCAAGGCATCGACGGAAACTTGTATGGGACAACCCCCGAGGGCGGCGGCGGGCAATATCACCAGGGCGGCACGATCTTCAAAATCACTTCGAGCGGGACCCTGACCACGCTCTACAACTTTTGCTCTCAACCCAACTGCACTGACGGCGCCGACTC
>CAZSUK010000439.1:0-3991 GCA_964609355.1 uncultured Acidobacteriaceae bacterium
GGTTGGCGACCCTGCCGGTGGCAAAGTTGTCGACACCTACGATGTGATGGCCCTGGGCGAGGAGAGCATCGCAAAGATGAGAGCCAAGGAAGCCGGCGGCGCCGGTGACCAGGACACGATGAGTCGTCAAAATACGGTTTCTCCCGGTTTTGAAGTCAATCCAGTCAGGGCACGGCTAAAGTCGTGCCCTGATACAAAACTAGTCCCTTCCTCAGGGCCAACGCTTGGTCGAGGCGGACTCGACCGAGGTGTGCTGGGAGGGCCTGCCTACGCTGAGATAGGTGAAGCCCAGATCCTGCATAACCCAGGGATCGAAAAGATTGCGGCCATCGATGATGATGGGATAGCGCAAGGTATAGCGAAGTTTCTTGAGGTCCAGGCGGGTGAACTCGGCCCAATCGGTGAGGATTAATAAAGCATCGGCGTTGTCCGCGGCCGCGTACGGATCATCGGTGTATTGCAGGAATTCACTGGGAGGCATCTCTACCTTCGCCCGCTCAATGGCCGCCGGATCATAAGCGCAGATGGTGGCTCCCGCGTCCAGGAGCATTTTTATGATTTCCAGGGCTGGCGATTCCCGGATGTCATCCGTGCCTCCCTTGAACGAAAGGCCGAGGACGCCAAGACGCTTCTTGCGCAAGGTCCACAATGCGGAGCGAATCTTCTGAAAGAAGCGCTCTTTCTGCAGTTCGTTAATCTTTTCCACTTCCTCGAGCAGGCTGAAATCGATACCCAGCTGTTGCGCGACATAGCGAAATGCAGCGACATCCTTTGGGAAGCACGAGCCTCCATAGCCGATGCCGGCGCTCAGGAATCGCTTGCCGATCCGGTTATCCATTCCCATACCCTTTGCGACGTGCTCCACATCCGCGTCGACCGCCTCGCACAGGTTGGCCACCACATTAATAAAGGAGATCTTCATCGCCAGGAAGGCGTTGGAGGCATGTTTGATGAGTTCCGCGGCCTTGGTGGAAGTCTGCAGGATGGGCGGCAGATCAGCAGCGGAGCGATGGCCGGGAACAGCGTCTGAGCGATCGTAATAGCTCCCCGAAGTGAGCGGCTCGTAAATGGCAGCCAGCAATCGTGCCGCCTCTTCGCTGTCGGCCCCGAGAACGATCCTGTCGGGATGGAGAAAATCCTTAACCGCCGTGCCCTCACGCAGGAATTCGGGATTGGAAGTGACGTCAAAGAGAGCCCTCGAGACGCCGTTGCGCTCGATAGTGCGCCGGATCCAGTCGTTGGTATAGACCGGCACGGTGCTCTTTTCGACGATGACCTTGTAGGAGTGAATGGACCGGGCAATCTCGCTGGCAACGGCATCGACATAAGAAAGATCGGCGTTGCCGGCCTGGCTTTGCGGGGTGCCTACGGCGATGAAAATGACTTGCGACGCCTGGGCCGCATGGCCCAGATCGGTGGTGAACTGAACTTGGCCGCTGGCCCGATGCCTGCCCAGCAACTCAGGCAGAAATTCTTCGTGGATAGGTATCAGGCCCTGGTTGAGTTTATTGACCTTGTCTTCGTCGTTGTCGACGCATAAGACCCGGTGGCCGATCTCAGCGAAGCATGCGGCCGCCACTAAACCTACGTATCCTGATCCAACTACGGTGATTGCAATTGATTCACTCATCTTGTTTTCTGGACTCCGCCTCGGCATGGGATGCCTTGATGTGACTACCTATTTGGGGGGAAAGCCATACTCAAATCGTGCAAGATGACCAAGAAGATTCAACTGTGGGCGGTCTAAATGCCGCGTAATGAGCCGTTTTGGGACCCGGGCTGCTATCGCCAGGAGGGCTTCTGCTCTATAGAACACAAAACCGGTCGCAGAATTCCCGCCAGAGCTGTGATTTTCAACGGCGCACCTGCCAAATCAACCGTAGCGCCTGTGGAAATCCAACTTTAAACGGTGGCCCCTACGCTGTCAGTGTTCTGGGTGGGGGAACTGGAGGCCCGTGACTCCTGCTTCGATTCTTCTTCATGATATTCCATCTCCGTGTTGATGGACCAGACATTCTCCTTGTCCTGGATCCCGGCGAGGATATTATCGACCGCTGTCATGGCGGTCAGCATGGAGTGGTCCTGATTGTTGTACTTGTGCATGCCATTGCGGCCAACCAGGTACAAATTTTGGAATCGATCGAGAAATTCGCGGATGACATGAAAGCGGTCGTAGGTGCCAAAATAGGCCGGATAGGTCTTAGGAACGCGCACCACGTGGGAGTCCGATACGTCTGCGGCGCGGAGAATCCCGATCTTTTCCACTTCGGCGATGGCAAATTTCTTCAGGTCCTCGTCTGCCATTTTCCATAGGGCGTCGGTCTGGTAACAAAAGTACTCGAGTCCAATCCAGGTCTTGTTGGGATCGGCGACCATGTATGGACTCCAATTGTTGAAGATCTGCAGCCGCCCCACCAGGACATCAGGCTCCTGAATATAGATCCAGTTGTCCCTCAGCGTACCGCCGTCGGCTTCGCGCACGGTCAGCTGGTCTACTAAGAGGCCGACGGTGATGAAATCGCGATATTGCAGGCCGTCGCTCACCTCGCGCACTTCCCCCGGTATGGGGGTATCCATGGCATCAATGAGTTCCCGCACCGGCATGGTGGAGAAGACGTAGTCGGCTGCGAAGCGGCGCCGCAGACCACTATCGCTTACTGCTTCGACGGCGGTGATCTTGTCCCCCTCGACGAAGAGACGGGTGGCGCGCCAGCCGAGGAGAATCTCTCCGCCCTGGTTGCGAATCAAGTCGGCGGCATGTTCCCACAGTTGACCGGGGCCATACTTCGGGTACAGAAATTTTTCAATCAGCGAGGTCTCGGTTCCCTTCTGCTGGATGGCCTGATTGCGGGAGCGCGTAAAGGCCTTCTTGACGAAATGCAGAATAGCTGTGGTAAGGGACAGTCCTTTGATTCGCTGCGCTCCCCACTCTGCGCTGATCTGTTCGCAGGGAACGCCCCACACCTTCTCGGTGTACGACTTGAAAAAAGTGAGGTACAACTGGCGGCCGAAGCGATTGATAAGGAAGTCTTCGAGCGACTTTTCCACCTTGCGGGGAAAGAGTCTGGCCCGCAGATAACTGATACCGATCTTCAAGGTGCGGAGCAGACCAAGTTTGCCTAACGTATCTGCAGTCAACTTGATGGGGTAATCGAAAAAGCGGCGTAAAAAGTAAATGCGGCTTTTACGCGGCCGAACCAGCATCACCAGGTCGGCGTTTTCGGGCGTCAGCCCGGCTGTGGTGGTGTTGAGGGTTCGCTGCTTATTTTGGTGGCGCAGCGCATGCTGGGTATCCGCGCTGGCCTCAGGCAGAATTAGATCCATCCACCAGTTCATCACGCGGTCGGACTTGGAAAAAAAGCGATGCCCGCCGATATCGATACGATTACCGTTGTGGCGGATGGTACGCGAGATACCACCAATCTCGTGGCTGGCTTCAAGCACTATTGGATGCACATCAGATCGGCGAAGAAATTCAAGCGCGGCCGTGAGCCCCGCGGGGCCGGCGCCGATGAGTATGGCGGTTTTAGGCATGACTACTCCAGGTGCTTGCGATCGATGACCACTGAGCGATGAGGGGGGTTGCTCTGGGGTTACCTACCTCATCACTAACAAGGTAACAGGATAGATGCTTTTTCAAACGCTGCAGCCATACTGGAGCAAGAGGCCCCGGATTGAGGTCGTGAGACCGTGGTGAGATTTTAGAACGTGCTGCGTGCTCTTCGTGCTATTACCCGGAAAGGTTCCGATATTCTTTTTTGCCGCGGTCACTGATCTTTTTTTGCTCCACACACCGAAGCCGTGTAAAGCCTACCACGACGAGCCTCGGTTAAGTTTGCGTCGAATTGGCACAGTACCTCGTGCGCTAATTGTTAGCACTGTTCTGTTCTGGTACAGCCATGTTTCTGTTCTAGACAGGCGAGTACGTTTTGATTACCCTGAACGTGCACCAGCAGTAGAGCTGTTGCAATGAGACGAACCTCACGCGGTG
>CAZSUK010000440.1:0-9857 GCA_964609355.1 uncultured Acidobacteriaceae bacterium
GATCTAAAACCCGGCCTCGAATCCATGACCCAGGCGCCTCCGGCGTTGCCGGTGCAAGCGGAGTGTCTGCGCTGTCACATGAGTGCCGTTCAGCACAGCGATCCCGGCACCCTCAATCGTTACCGTGGGCTGCCGTTTCTCCATGCCGGCATCACCTGTGAAAGTTGCCATGGAGACACCCAACATCATCTCGCAACCGGCGGCAAGGCGGCTGTGGTGAACCCCTCTAAGCTCAATGCCAATCTCCGGGATTCTATTTGTATCAGTTGTCACCTGGAAGGAGATATCTCGGTAGAGCGCACGGGCCACTCGGCCCTGGACTTTAAGCCAGGGGATTCCATCTCAGACTACGTGGCATATTTTGTCTACGGCGGGCAGGGTGCAACCAAACGTGGCGTAAGCGAAGTGGAACAGTTGAGTTTGAGCAAGTGCAAGCGAAGCAGCGGCGATCGGATGTCGTGTATGAGCTGTCACGATCCTCACTACACGCCTGACGGCGCCAAAGAGAAAGCAGCCTTTTACCGCAAGAAGTGTCTTACCTGCCACACCGGCAATACCTTTGCGACCGCGCATCATCCTGAGAATCCTGACTGCATCAGTTGCCACATGCCGCGAACCGGCGCAGAGAATATTTCCCACGTGGCCTGGACCGACCACCGCATCCTGAAAATCCCAGGAGTTCCGGGAGCGGCCGCAAAACCGAGTCCTGGTGACACGCTGGTTCCAGTCTTCTCTCCGGGCGCTACGGAGCGTGATATTGCCCTCGCCTACTACAAGGCGTTTCTTGAGGGAAACGTCGCCCTGCAGCAAAAAGCCTTTGAAAAACTGGAAGTCGTCAAGCCTGAGTTGTCCGCAGACGACGACGCCTTGGCGGCGTTGGGAATCCTGAGTGAAGGGCGCGGAGACTACAAGCAGGCTCAGGAGATATTTCAAGACGTTCTGAAACGGGATCCGCTGAACCTCATTGCAATATCGAACCTGGGCACACTGCTCGCCAAATCAGGAGACCTGCAGGGTGCGATTTCGCTTTGGCGGCCTGCATTCGAGCGAAATGAAGATGTGGTTGGGCTGGCGAAGAACCTCGCGCGGGTGGAATGCGCTGCAGGCGACACGGCGGCAGCACGCGCAACTCTCCAGAAAACGCTACAGTACAGCCCTGGAATTCGCGACGTCCGCCAATTAATGACACAGCTGGAGGATTGCAGCCCGCAAAAATAGCCGCCGCCCCGCTCTCCGGGGACCCTGAGTGGGTGGCCCAGGTCTCGCTTTTGAGACCTGGGTTTCTCCTCGCAAATGGGTTCGAGCCGGAGCCGTGTGTCGGTTCAACGCAAGCTTAACCTTAGTCCGGGGGAGCGTGAACGCTCTGTAGACAAATCGAGGGCTTTAGCCCTGGGTGTATCTAATCTCCTAAACAAATAGGTTAAGAGTCTGCATGAGAACTGGGCTTTGTATCAGGGCACGACTTTAGTCGGGCCATAAACGATCGGAAATATGTCGGGCTTTAGCCCCTGCCTCTCTTGCCCGGTCCTGAATTTTTCCGCAGCCCGATAGCCCCTAAGGGCTGCTTTCCAGCTCTCACGCAAACTCTTTAGCCCCTGCCACTGCGCATCCCGCACGAAATCCTCGACCGCAAACAATTACAAGCACCCGCATCGTGGAATCGTTTCCACCAATCCCCTTTCTTTATATATAATTCGCGAGGCTGCTCTTCAAGCCTGGCCGCAACATTGGCCGGCACACTTTTCTCGGAGACCGTTCCGTGCTCACCTCATGCTTCCTTTCCCGCCCTCATCGTCCCTGTAAGCTTCTCGCGATTGCCCTCTTCAGCATCGCCTTTCTGCCCTCCCCCGCGCGAGCCCAGGACGCTGAACGAGAAGTTGCGCAGGTAGTAAAGTCACTCTCCGCTCCTTCGCAGGAAGTAATCCAGAGACTCTATGGATTGCGCCAGCTCCCCGCAGGCGAATGGCGATTTCATGCCGGCGACCTTGAGCACGGAGAGGCGGTCAATCTCGACGACGCCAGTTGGTCCATCGCCAAGCCGCGATCCGACGGTCCGACCGAGGCAGTCTGGTATCGCCGTCTGATCGAAGTGCCCAAGACCTTTAACGGCTACGATCTAACGGGCAGCCGTATCTGGTTCCATTTTGAAGCCAACGCAAACGGTCCCATGCCGCAGATCATCTACTTTAACGGCCGCCGTGTTGCCCTGGGTGAAGATCTGGAGCCCATTGTGCTTTTCGACTCAGCCAAGCCGGGAGATAAAGTTCTGGTTGCCGTCAAGCTCCTGCATACGGTCGACAAAAAACAATTTGGCGGCGCGGAGTTGCGCATTGATTTCTCGCCCACTCGACCCAACCCCGAAGATCTGTGTCTTGAATTCGTTTCCTCCACATTGCTGATCCCCTCCCTTTCGACCGATCCTTCGCAGCAGAAAGCAACCCTCGAGACGGCCATAGGGGCTGTCGATCTGAAGGCACTGGACGCCGCGGATCAAGACAAGTTCGATGCATCCCTGCGCAAAGCACATTCAGACCTGGATCCGCTCAAACCAACCTTGAAGGAAGCAACGGCTCATTTGACCGGGAACTCCCATATCGATGCTGCGTGGCTGTGGCCGTGGACGGAAACAGTCGATGCTGTCAGGCGGACCTTCTCGACCGCACTGCAGTTGATGGACGAGTACCCGAAGTACACCTACACCCAATCTGCCGCGCAATACAACGTATGGATGGCAGAGAAATATCCGGAAATGAACGAGCAGATCAAACAGCGAATCAAAGAAGGCCGCTGGGAGATCGTCGGAGGCATGTGGGTCGAGCCCGACCTGAATATGCCCGATGGAGAATCGTTAGTCCGCCAGCTCCTCATTGGCAAGCGGACCTATAAGGACTTGTATGGCGTAGACGTGCGCATCGGCTGGAATCCCGATTCGTTCGGCTACAACTGGCAACTGCCGCAGATCTATAAGAAATCAGGCGTCGACTACTTCGTCACCCAGAAGATGACCTGGAATGAGACCAACAAGCTGCCTTTCAAGCTTTTCTGGTGGAAGTCCCCAGACGGTAGCAGTGTGCTCACGTATTTTCCCCACGACTACGCCAATGACAATTTAAATCCGGTTCGTTTATCAATGGACCTGGCAACAGCGCGGCAGCAGGCACCTGGGATGCTGGAGATGATGGACTTGTACGGCTCCGGCGATCACGGTGGAGGACCGACGCGGGCGGTCCTGGACGAAGGCACTCACTGGATGCAGCCCGATATGGTTGTTCCCCAGATGAAGTTCGGCATCGCGCAAAGTTTCTTCGACAATATCCAGGGCAAGATCGCTTCAGACTCCAAGGTGTGGAACTACGATTCGATTGCCAAGGGGTATCAATATCCGCCTGCGGCGGCCGAGGGCAAAATCAGTATCCCGACCTGGGATGACGAGCTATACCTGGAATTCCACCGCGGAGTCTTTACCACGCAAGCCACTCACAAACGCAACATGCGCGAGAGCGAAGAATGGGTACTGAACGCAGAAAAATATTCTTCCCTGGCATGGTTGGACGGACAGGCTTATCCCGGCTCGGAGCTGAACGAGGCATGGAAGAAAGTGCTGTTCAACCAGTTCCACGATCTGGCCGCGGGCTCCGGGATTGGAATTATCTATAAGGACGCGCAGCGCGACTACGACGATGTGCGCTGGGCCAGCAACGAAGCCTCCACCCGGGCCTTGCACACAATACAAGCGGAGATCAACACCCGCGCTGCCGGTGAAGTGCCGGTGCTGGTATTCAACCCTTTGGCGTGGCAGCGCTCGGATCTGACGACGGTGGACGTCGAGATGCCTTCCGCAACTCCCAACGGGGTATCGGTCCTGGACGCGCAGAATCATGTACTGCCGTCGGAAGTGCTTTCGAGCAACGAAAAGACAAACACCTATCGCCTGCTGGTACAGGCGAAGGACGTCCCATCGCTGGGCTACTCGCTGCTGCACGTGGCGCCGGGCAAGAAGCCCTTTGCCAGCGATCTGAGAGCGAGCGGAACAACCATCGAAAACTCGGCGCTTAAGGTAACCGTGGATCCACAAACAGGCTGCATCACCAGCCTCTACGACAAAAAAGCGAACTTCGAGACACTGGCGCAGGGCGGCTGCGGCAACGAGCTGATTGCCTTCAAGGACACGCCGAAAGAGTACGACGCGTGGAATATTGATGCCGATTTCGATCAGGTGTTCACCAAATTGGATAAGGCAGATTCGGTAGAGCTGGTTGAGAAGGGCCCGCTGAAAGCGTTGGTTCGGGTGACACGCACCTGGCAAAGCTCCAAGTTCGTCCAGGACATCACGCTTTACAACGGCGTCGACCGGGTCGATGTGGTCAGCGACATCGACTGGCATGAAACCCACATCTTGCTCAAAGCAGCGTTTCCACTGGCTGCCTCCAGCAACAAGGCCACGTATGAAATTCCTTACGGTTCCATCGAGCGGCCGACGACGCGAAATAACAGTTGGGAGAATGCCAAATTCGAGGTGCCGGCACTCCGCTGGGCAGATTTGGGGGACGGGCAGCACGGCTTTAGCCTCATCAACGAATCGAAATACGGTTACGACGCCAAGGGCAACGTGCTGCGTCTATCGCTCTTGCGCTCGCCGACCTGGCCAGACCCCGACGCGGACCGGGGGCGTCAGCACTTCACCTACGCGCTCTATCCGCATGCCGGGGACTGGAAGCAGGCTCTCACCGTTCGGCATGGTTACGACTTCAACTACCAGCTCAAGGCGATGCAGGTGGAGGGACACAGCGGAACGCTGCCTGCGGAACACTCCTTCGCGATGGTAGGGGCGGAAAATGTAGTTTTAACCGCCATGAAAAAAACCGAAGACGGCAACGGGTTGATCTTGCGTATGTATGAGTGGGCAGGCAAGAGCGGAGATGCGCAAGTTCACCTTCCTCATGGCGCCACGGCAGCGACGGTGGCCAACATGATGGAGCAGCCACAGGGATCGCCTCTTACGGTTACGGGAACGGATCAGGTCACGGTGCCCATCCATCCCTACGAGATCCTTACCCTACGGGTGGACTACCCACACTCCCCACAGTAAGTAGGGAGCGCCAGCGCTTAATTCGTCCCAATTTTGCAACCGCAGGAGTTACGCAGCACCAGTTGATTGTCCAGCTTGATGTGTTGCGGCTTGGCTTTGTCGCCGTGGGATGGCTTGCTCCGCCCTTGGCCGTTGAGTTGCCCGAAGAGCAGTTCGGCCGCAATCCTTCCTATATCCAGGGTCGGCTGGCGTACGACGCTGATCGAGGGGCGAAGCGTCGAAGCAAGTTCGAAATCATCAAAGCCCATGAGTGCGACCTTCCTGGGGATATTGATATTCAGTTTCTGGAATACCTCACAGGCGTAGATGGTGACCAGGTTCTTCAAGGCGAACACTGCGTCCGGAGGATTCGAGGAATAGAAGTGGCTCTCAATCGCCGCCTCTGCCGACTTGTAATCGGTCACGGAAGTATCGACCGTGGCCTCAAGCCCGGCTTGCTTGACCGCCTCTTTGTACCCTCGAATGCGCTCTTTGATGGTATATAAATCGGTTTCCCCGCCCAGGCACAGGATCCGCTTGCAGCCATGCATAATCAAGTGCTGCGTCGCCGCTTTCGCTCCCTTGTGGTTGTTGCTGACCACACTGGGAATGGCGGACTCATACAAGGGCCGGTCGAAGGTAACGCTGGGAATCGACAGCTTATCGAGCATGCTCGCCAGGCTGCGATTTTCAGAGTGGGCCGGCGCGATCAGCAGACCGTCGGTGCGATGGCGTATGAGGACGTTGAGATTTTCCAGTTCAATGGCCGGATCGTTATTCGAGACAGTTACGATCAGCAGCGAGTCATGAGCGCGTGCGATCTGTTGCACCGCTTCGGCGACCACCGAAAAAAATGAGTCGGCGATGCTGGGAACCACCAGACCGACGGTTTTTGTCTGCTCGCCTTTGAGAATGCGAGCGGCCTGGTTGGGCTGATAACCGAGTTCTTCGATGACCGCTTGAACCCGCGCCAGCGTTTCCTGGCTGACACGTTCGCCACCGTTGATCACCCGTGAGACCGTGGTCGTCCCTACTCCTGCTGCCCTGGCTACGTCGGTCAGCGTTGCATGCGAAGATTGTTTCTTCATCTTGAAGGGCTGCTGGAATGATTTCTTCAGCGAATCAAAGCGAGTATACCTTGTCATAAATGTACGGAGGCAAAGGATGGGAAGTTCCAGAAGCGATATCGGGCATGCGGTGCGAATGCTCGCGAAAACTCCCGGATTTACCATCGCTGCGATCGCTGCCCTCGCGTTGGGAATTGGGGCCAACACCGCCATCTTTACTGTAGTCAATGCCGTCCTGCTCAAGCCTCTCGGTTATCCGGATGCCGATCGTATCGTCGAGTTCGGAACTCGCTCGACTACTCTGGCCAATTTTCTTGCCTGTGTTCCTGAGTTTCATGCGTATCAAAGGCAGACCAGCGTTTTCAAGGAGGTCGCCGCCTATGATATGGCTGGCCCCGGCTTCAACCTCCCCGGTGACCATCCCGAGCAGATACATGGCATTCACGTGACCGAAGGCTATTTTCGCCTTTTCGGCGCTCCCGTGATTCTGGGACGAACCTTCACCCGACAGGAAGATTCCCCCAACGGAGAAAAAGTTGCGGTGTTGAGCTATGGACTATGGCAGCGCAGATTCGCCGGCGATCCAAACGTGATCGGAAAGTCGCTGTCTCTGGGCAATGAACCCTATACGATCGTCGGTGTGATCGGTAAGCAGTTCCTGTCTGATCCTCAGGCGGACATCTGGCTACCCTTCAGATTCGACCCCGTCAGCACCGACCTGAACAACTTCTTTCAGGTCGCCGGACTGTTGAGGCCAGGCGTTACCTTGGCACAGGCAAGAGCCCAACTCAAGCTGGCCGCCGCTGAGTACCATCGCGAATTGCCCAAAACGGACCCTCGGGAGGAGTTCCACATCGAGCCCCTGCGCGACAGCATTGTTGGCGACGTGCGTAAATCGCTTCTGGTCATGCTGGGGGCGGTGAGCCTGGTGCTGCTGATTGCCTGTTCCAATGTCGCTAACCTGCTGCTGGTGCGGGCCACGGCACGCAAGCGGGAGTTTGCCATACGCTGCGCTTTGGGGGCGGCTCGCTCGCGTATCGTTCGCCAACTACTTACGGAAAGCGTATTACTCGCGGTCGCGGGCGGTGTGCTCGGGACCGCGCTTGGCTTTGTTGGCGTCCGCGCTTTGCTTGCCGTCAGCCCTGCAGGCCTGCCCCGCATTGGTGAAAATGGTTCTGTCGTTGCCGTCGATTGGCGCGTCCTCTCGTTCACCCTTGCCGTTTCGTTAGCCACCGGCATCCTTTTCGGACTCTTCCCTGCCTGGACTGCCTCACGCACTGATCTGAACTCCGTCTTGAAGGAAAGCAGCAGCCGCTCCGGCAGCGGCTTTCGCCAGGGCAGGACGCGCGCACTGCTGGTGATCAGCCAGGTTTCGCTCGCGTTGGTGCTGCTGATCGGCTCGGTGCTTCTCATCCGCACCTTTATTGCTCTGCATGCTGTGGAACCAGGTTTCCGCCCACACAACGTGCTGACGCTCGAAATGTCCCTCAACGGGAAGCGCTTCCAGAAGACTGCCGGCGTGGCACAACTTTTGCGCAACGGCCGCGAGCGGCTAAATGCCATTCCCGGCGTCGATGTTTCGGCCGCCGCCTATTGGCTGCCCATCCTTGTTGGCGACGCGCTCCCGTTCCAGATCGTTGGCCAGCCGGTCGACAAAGACCATCAATATGGCAGCCGCTGGATGAGTATCTCGCCTGGCTATCTGGAGGTCTTCAACATCCCCGTTTTACGCGGCCGCAATATTAACCAAAACGATACAGTGGACGCACCCGCAGTAGCCCTCATCAATCAAGCCCTGGCAAAGCGATACTGGCCCGGAAAAGATCCCGTAGGTCAACGACTCGCCGTCAGTAAAGGTTTAGGGCCGGAACTGAACGAATCGTCGCCGATGGTTATCGGAGTGGTTGGGGACACACACAATGCCGGCCTTGATCGTCCATCCGATCCGATGGCGATTGTGCCCATTGCGCAGGTCACAGACGCCTATACGGCAGCCTACTCGAACGTGCAGCCTCTGCTTTGGGTGGTGCGCACCCGTGACGATCCGCATAGCGCTCTTGCCGCAATCACCGAGCAGCTTCGCCTGGCCAGCGGCGGGTTTCCGGTGGCGCATGTCCGGACGATGGAAGAGGTCATGGGACGTACCACTGCCCGCGAGAATTTCAACATGCTGCTGTTGACGATCTTTGGCGTAGTGGCGTTGGTATTAGCCGCCATCGGAATTTACGGCCTGATGGCCTACACCGTCACCCAGCGTAACCAGGAGATGGGTATCCGGATGGCCCTGGGTGCAGACCGGTCTGCCATTCGCGGTCTTGTGATATGGTCCGGCATGAAATTGGCAATCGTCGGAATTGCCCTCGGCACGATCGCAGCATTTGGTCTGACCCGGCTCATGTCCAGCTTCCTCTTTGGTGTGCGCCCCTGGGATCCGGTCGCGTTTCTATCCGCACCCCTCATCCTCTCGGTAGTGACGCTACTGGCGGTGTGGCTCCCTGGAATGCGTGCCTGCAAAATTGATCCGGTGCAGGCCCTCCGCGCGGAGTAATCGGCGCTTTCGGGCTCTATCTCGCCGCTCGTTTTCTCCTTTGTCATCTCGAGGAGCAACTTTCGGGTCTATCCCCGCCACGGTCGCCGGGTGCCCCATCCTTCGCGTTCTTTGCGAAGGGTGGAATAGTCAAATCTCACCTCCCACAACAGCAAACATTACGAAAGCAGATATATACTTCTCGCCAGTACAACGACCGACGCTGAATTCTAGTGACTGGGCCTTTCCGCATTTGCGCAATCCTGCCTTTCTGCGTGGCTGCTCTCTCATTTGCGCAGCAGAGTCAGCCCTCCCTCTCTACACCGTCCGAGGTTAAACCCGACCCGACCCAGGGAATGATCAGGCTCGATGTTGTAGTGACGGATAAGAACGGCAATCCAGTTACCGGCCTTAGACAACAGGACTTTACGTTGCATGACAACGGCCAACCAGGAAAAATTGTCTCGTGGCAGGCGTTCGATGCAGTCACCACCAGACCCGATCCTCCTGTTGAAGTAATCCTGGTGATCGATGAGTTAAACCTCCCGGCGGCTCTCGTTTCGGCTGCGAACGACGAGGCTCGGAATTTCCTGCAACAGAACCATGGCCATCTTGCCCAACCGGTCTCAATCTACCGGATTACCAAGGACGGCCTTTCGGCATCGGCGCAACCCTCCCTCGACGGAAACTTGCTGGCCAATGAGATCGCTCATCGCAGCGAGCCACGTACCATCTGGCGAGCGCAAATGGTTTCCCAGAGTATCGGGCGGCTTGCGAAAGATGGCGCCCTGCATTCAAAACTACAATCTCTGGTTGCCCTTGGATCCATCGCAGTTGAGGAGCGGCGGAAGCCCGGCAGGAAGGTAATGTTTTGGCTAGGCCCTGGTTGGCACTTCGAGAATGCTGTGGGTATTGGGGCCTTCGACTTTCTTACTGAACTCTTAACCCGGCTGCGCGAGGCGCGGATCGAACTCTGGAAAGCCACAGAGTGGCCATACTTCAGCGCTAACGGACAACCGGCGCTACTGGGTGATGTTGTTTTTCCCGAGGATCTGACGGATTTGACGCCTGAAAAGGTGACTCTCATCAACTTAGCGCTCTATGTAGTCGCAACACAAACCGGTGGCGGCGTACTGGCCACACCCAGCAACCTCGGCGCCCTGATCGGCAAACGTGTCGAGGAGGCGAGCAAGTT
>CAZSUK010000441.1:0-6341 GCA_964609355.1 uncultured Acidobacteriaceae bacterium
ATGGCTTGAATGCGCATCCTGGCGTCTCCATGAGCAGTAATAAAGATGATGGGAACGTTGCATTCCTCTTCTTTCAGCCTGGCCTGCAACTCCAGACCCGACATCTTCGGCATGCGGACATCGACGATCAGGCACGCAGCCTCCCCATGCAAATCGGATTTTAGGAACTCCTCCGCGGATCCGAAGCACCGTGCCGCAAGCCCTGCCGCCTCCATGAGGTCGCGGACCGAGTCTTGCATGGCCTCATCGTCATCAATGATCGCGATCAATTTGGACTTTTGATCCGACGGCATGCCCTGAAGGTAACCTGACGGCCCATCCTGGAGCAATCGAACTTTAGGTGGAAAAAACTAGACTTTAGTCGGTTAGACCGCTACTTTCGATGGAGTAAGCGATTCGATGCCGACAGGCGGGACTCAACGAGTTATATGGATCTGAGCTTGTCCGCCATCCTGACAAGCTCAGGCAAGGATTTGGCCTGCATCTTTTTCATGACCTGGCTGCGATACATTTTGATGGTCGCTTCGCTGGCACCGAGTTCCGCTGCAACTTGCTTGTTAAGCATCCCAGAAACGACCAGGTTCATTACCTCCCGCTCGCGAGCGCTGAGTCTTTCACAACGATGTCGCAGTTCAGTTAACTCTCGCTCTTTCTCGCGTAGAATGCGAGCTCGAGTAAGCGATCGCTGGACGGCATCGAGGAGATCCTGATGCCTGAATGGTTTGGTTAGAAACTCAACCGCTCCAGACTTCATGGCCTTGACCGACATCGGAACGTCAGCGTGAGCCGTGAGAAAAATAATGGGAATACTTATTCTTCCTCTTCTCAGTTCGTGCTGAAGATCCAGGCCGCTGATACCGGGAAGCCTCACATCCAGAATTAGGCAACTGGGACTGTCACCGTGCCCATTGGATAAGAACTCTTGTGCAGTTCCAAAAGACTGAGAGTGCAGGCCGACGGACTCGAGCAGCTCCTGAAGAGACTCACGCACGTCAGCATCATCATCGACAATGAATACGGTCGGTACGTCTTGCGCACTCATCCCCCGCGCCCCTATCAAAAGTACGGTGAAAAGACTATGTCACAAGCTTCCGCGTTCTGTGCCTGCGGCTATATCGCATAGATTGTATCGGATGATGCAACCTGGAAACTGCGAAAGCTGCCGGCGCACGAACGTCGCTCAAGGACAGATCCGCACTCGCCGACCGTCAAGGACGGCCTTGAGCGAGCGACCTCGAGTCGGATCAGAGTCAAAAAGTTAACGAAGCTCACCGGTTCAGATTTGATCTCTCGCGCAGCACGCACTTCCGACAGTTCTTTGGTGAAATCTAAGTCGGTGGGAGCAGCACCGCTGATTCATCGGGCTCCACGCCGAATGTCAGATCCTGGATTACCCATTGCATAAAGACTAGAACACGGCTTTGGAAAGTGACCAGATATATAAGGTGGATGAAGACGCATACCAGCCAGGCTGTGAACCCCGAAAGATGGGCACCGAAAACCTCGGCCACTGCGGCCCCCCCAGCGATGACGACTACGTTCCGGCGTTTGATCATTGCTTTCGTCCTAGATGTGGCTCAGACGATTCCCGACTGCGATTAGGGCCGGACGAGGGTCGGCGCTGGCCGACCGTTCAGCACCGCCTCCACATTGTCCAGGGCCAGCATGCCCATGGCTGTACGGGTTTCGATCGTGGCGCTGCCGATATGGGGCAATAGAAATGTATTTTTTAGCGAAACATATTCCGGGTGAAGTTTTGGCTCGCCTTCAAATACGTCGAGTCCGGCAGCGGCGACCCGCCCGCTCTTGAGAGCAGCGATGAGGTCGTCGTCGACCACCAATCCTCCGCGAGCCGTGTTCACCACGATAGCTCCGGAGGGCAGAAGGCTTATGGCTTTGGAGTTCAAGAAATGGTGGGTCTGAGGGGTCTCCGGGGCGTGCAGGCTCAAGAACTGGCTGGCGCGAAGCAGATCCGACGGATCTTTGTGGTAGACGGCATCGCCGGCGATTTCCGCGGGTAACTCCGAAGTGTTCGAATAGTGAATCCGCATTCCGAATCCTCGCGCTCGACGCGCCACGGCTTGTCCCACGCGCCCCATTCCCAAAATGCCGAGGACTCTGCCACCGACTTGCCATCCCAAGAGCATGTCGGGGCTCAGGGGCTTCCACGCTCCCGTTCGAACCAGTTCCTGAGCTTCGTAAGCGCGACGCGAGGCCCCCAGCAAAAGCAACATTGCGATGTCGGCCGTTGCTTCACTGTTGACACCAGGGGTATAAGCGACCGGAATTTTCCTGCGAGCGGCAGCTTCCAGATCGATATGCTCAAAGCCCACCGAGTACGTGGCGATGATTTTTACGGTGGGCGAAACATTCTGGAAAAACCCAGAGTCCAACCGGTCTGCCGGCGTGATAAACAGGGCGTCGGCTCCCTCGGCCGCGGAGAGCAGCTTCTGCTGGGTGAAAGGAAACTGGTTCGGGTTTCGCCGAGCGTCGTAGTCGCGGTCGATACGCTCTTCAACTTCCTTCGGATAACGGCTGGTTACCAGCAGAATGGGTTTGGTCATACCCAACGTCTCTTTCCACGCGCCGGAGCGATGTCAAGCTGCTCGGCTGCGTTCCGATAGTTGCGAGAGCAGAGGCATGGGAGGGCGGCACAACACCGCCAACCGTTCCCCGAGGTGTCGGATCGGTACCTCAGGACAGAATCCGAGTCGTTTGCCTATGCAGCTTCTCGTCGGATCCCTGAGGAGGGCTCTACCCGGCCGCATGGCTCAGACGATCCCCACGTTTCGCTCCATCTCCTTGATCACCGTATCCAGCCTGCCGCTCAGCACCTGCTTGGCGAAACTGAGAGTGAACCACTTGACGGTGTGGAAAGGTGAATGGGATGGCATGGCAAGCGCCAAGGGATCGACAACTGCGTCGACAACGACGGGGCCATCCTTGTACGCGAGAGCTTCGGCCAGACCTTCTCGAACGTCCCCGGGTTCTTCGATACGAATCCCTTTCGCGCCCATTGCCTCGGCAACCTTGGCGAAATTTGGATTCTTGAACTCCACGCCAAACGGAACGAAGCCAGCCTCCTGTTGCTCGATGTGGACGAAATCGAACTTCTCGTTGTTGAGAATGACTTGAACCACGGGCGTCCGTCGTTCTATCTGCGTCAGCAAATCGCCCATTCCCAGCATCGTGAAGCCTCCGTCGCCGGATAACGCGATGCACTGTCTGCCGGGATATGCCAAAGCACATCCGAACGCGTTCGGTGCGGCATTGGCCATAGACGCCCAGGAGAATGAGCCAAAGAGCCTGCGGTTTTTTCCACCGTAGATATGTCTCGCAAGCCAGATACAGGCCGTACCCGTGTCCGCAAAAAACATTGCGTCATCCGAAGCCAGTTCGCTGAGCGTGGCGGCGAGGAATTCAGGACGTATCGGTTTTATCGCCGGTCCCTTCTCGACATAGTGCTGCAGCAGTCTGTGGAAGGATTCCGTGTGTGCAATCTGCCTCGCTAGAAATTCTCCATCCGTCTTTTCACGCACGGCTGGAAGCAATGCACTGACCGTCGACTTGATATCGCCGGCAAGTCCGAGGTCTAGCGCGGTACGGCGGCCAATGTGCTTCGGGTTCTTGTCAATCTGAACCTTTTTCACACTGGCGCCGGGAAGAAATTCGGAGAAGGGAAAATCCGTGCCCAGCATAAGCAAGAGGTCAGCTTCATGGATTGCGTTGTACGCTCCCCCATAACCGATCAGCCCGGTCATGCCAACGGCGTTAGGATTCTCATGCTCCAGCCATTGTTTCCCACGGAAGGCGTAGCCGACGGGAGCCTTCAGCTTGCACGCCAGTTCAACCACTTCGTCGCGACCTTCTCTGCAACCGTCCCCACCAAAGATCGCCACCGTTTTCGCTTCATCGATCATCCTCACCAATTTTTCGAAGTCTGTTTCGGAAGGTCTCAGGATAGCTGGGGCAGCAATGGTGAAGTCGGATGGCTGGTCCGGAGCATCGGCGGACGCGACATCGCCAGGTATGGCGAGAACGGTCGGCCCCTTTTCCAGAACAGCCGTGAGGATGGCGGTGCTGATGACGGCACGGGCCTGCTGCGGATTCACCAGGCGTGCGGTATAGAGAGAAGCCGCCTCGAAAAACTTGTAGGGATTCAGTTCCTCCAGCGCAGATGTATCAATAATGCTCGACTCTACATCCCCGGCGATGGCGATAATGGGAGCTCCTTCTTTCCGCGCGTCCATCAATCCGTTGAACAAATGGACAACTCCGGGCCCGGCAGTTCCGCACACCACCACCGGGTTACCCGTGAAATAAGCCTCCGCGACCGCGGCGAATGCTCCATACTCCTCATTACGAACGGGAACAAACTCGATTGCGCCATTTCGGCGCAGTGCGTCCACTACAGGATTTAGTGCGTCTCCGACGATTCCATAACAGCGTTTGACACCTGCCTTTGCCAGCATCTCCCACAATACGTCCGCGACTTTTTTAGACATAAGAACCTTCCTGGATTCTTTGTGGACCTGGTATTGGTACAGCGCAATTCCCTGCCAGCGTTTACGTCACCGCTACGCCTATCCTGCAACGCTTGAGAAATCTGTATTTCCGGTGCTCACGTCAACGGGTCCCAGCAATTCCGCTGCCATGAAATTGGCGGTCACAAACTACGCTTCATCCATATGGGCCGAGCCTCATCCCCACGATTGCGTGACAACCCAGATGACACTTGACGCAAGAGACACAGGGATGACACTGGCCCTGGCATGTGCTACTCGCCTCGCCAGGTTAACGATCAGGATTTCGTGAGGGTTCGCCTCCATCGCGGTTGCGATGCGGGAAATACGAGAGCCTCCTCTTTGGTAGTACGCTTGCTCTCCACTCAATCGAATTCTGCACGGTAAGGATTGTGGCGCTTTGCAATGAGAATTAAGGAGAGATGGCGAAGTCTGGTGATGGCGCGGATTCCGGAAGTGAAGAACGGAAGAAGACAAATGTCGATGTTGAAAATAAACTCTTCGACGCTTCGGTTCTTTGGGCAGGCGATACTTCTTGTGTTTTGGTCTGCTATGGCGGCGTGGGCGAGCGAGCCAAAAGGCTCGTCTCCTCACGGCACAAACATCTTCGCTCCCGCCTCAACCCCAGCCAAGTCAATCGCTGACCTGTCAGTCTTTGTGCTTGTCATTACCGGAATCATTTTTGTCGTTGTTTTTGTGCTACTGGCCTATGCCGTCGTTAAGTTCCGTGAGCGAGCAAAAGATTCCGGCCGCGAGCCGGCTCAGGTGTATGGAAGCACGCAGATTGAGCTGGCCTGGACGATCATTCCAATTCTAATTGTCGTTGTTCTGTTTCTGGCCACTGCCCGAGTCATCCACGCCGTCCAGGATGCTCCAGAACCGGCGGACGCTCTGGATGTGATCGCGATTGGACATCAATACTGGTGGGAGTTTCGCTATCCCAAGCTGGGGATCGTCACTGCCAACGAACTCCACATCCCGGTGAGCGATCCCAGTCATCCGACACCTACGTTTCTCGAATTGCTCTCGGCCGATACCGACCACAGCTTCTGGGTGCCGGAGCTTGCAGGCAAAACGGATCTTATTCCAAACCATCCCAACAAAATGTGGATGGACCCGCAGCGCACGGGCGTCTTTCTTGGCCAGTGTGCCCAGTACTGCGGAGTACAGCACGCGAAAATGCTGCTACGCATTTCGGTGGATGGGCCAAAGGATTTTGCCAGCTGGGTGGGCGCCCAGCAGAAACCTGCAGTCGAGGACGCCGGTGCCGTCGCTGGCAGGCGAGTGTTTGAACGTAATGCCTGCATGAACTGCCATCAGGTGGGGGGAACGCCAGCGGACGGGCGCTTTGGCCCTGACCTGACGCATTTGATGAGTCGCGCCACAATCGCGGCGGGGGCTGCGGAAAACACCCGCGACAACCTCCGTCTTTGGATCCAGAACCCTAGCGCAATCAAACAAGGGTCGCTGATGCCCGCCATGAAGCTGAGCGACGCTGATCTGGACGCGGTCGTGAGTTACATGGAAACGCTTAACTAAAACTCTTGGAAAGCTGATTATGTCATCCAATGTGATCACCGTTCCCGTCGGCCAAGCACAAGCCCGGCCTTGGGTCGACGAACTTCATCAGTGGCTGACCACTGTCGATCACAAACGGCTGGGAATCCTCTACATTGGCTCGTCTCTGTTATTCCTCGGGTTGGGGGGAGTCGAGGCGCTCATCATTCGCATTCAGCTGATGCATTCGCACCGCAACTTCGTTTCTCCGCAAGTCTTCAACCAAATGTTCACCATGCATGGGACGACCATGATTTTCTT
>CAZSUK010000442.1:0-7294 GCA_964609355.1 uncultured Acidobacteriaceae bacterium
TCGTCCCACTGATCGATGGTTAATTCTCCCGAGGTTGAATCCCCTTTGGAATCGAGGGTTAGCCATTGCTGAATGCGTGCGGGGCCGACGAGGTTGGCGCCTGTGGAGTCGTACGAGATTCCAAAGTGGTTCATCTGATAAGTCCGCGCGCCGGTTCTTATCCATTCACCGAGGCAAACGTCGCCGGTTAAGGGAGCACGCAGGCCGGAGACATTGACCTCGGTGCCGTCACTGTGCCACTGAGCGTAGCCGGCGTCCACCTCGGTGCCGTCCTTGATTCCCTCACTGCCTTCGGAGATCCAATGCTCTTTCCAGGTCCCAACGATGCTGGGTCCGGGCGGGGTGGCAGCCTCGTCGTCGATGGCGAGGGCCGCCAGTATAAGTCGCGGCGAGGCGATCTGGGGCTGCCAACTGGCGACGTGTGGCACTGGACTATAGAGGCCGCAGCCGGCGTGGGCGTAGGGAGCAAACGTGGTCGCGAGTGCCAGCGCGCTCAGCGCCGGCACAATTTTCCAATTTCCTGATTTCATGACTTTCTCCACTTTTGAGATTGGCGCTTCCACCCTCGGTTACGCCGTTGTTGAAAGCGATTCTGTGCCGCCATCCGCCCGGCGTAAATGAGGGGGAAATGAGTTGCGGCTGAGTTTGCGCGCAACTGCGCCTCATTCAGAACTCAGCAAAGATGCTGAAAGGGTGTGCTACTCTCCCTCCATGAATGTGCAGACCCAGAGGTACAACGAGATGCATTTACCAGCTTTGCGCGCGAAGTTCCAATGCCAGGTGCTCGCCGGCGGTGACTCGGAATACGATGCGGCCCGGCGCGTCTGGAACGGCATGATTGATCGCAAACCGGCCATGGTTGTCCGCGCCACCGGCATTGCGGATGTCATGCAGGCTGTGCGCATCGCCCGTGATCAGATGCTTGCCGTCTGCGTGCGCGGAGGCGGCCACAGCGTTGCCGGCAAATCGGTAGCCAACGATGCCATGATGATTGACCTCTCTCTCATGAACGGCGTCCAGATAAACCCGCGCGCTCGTTCCGCGGTTGCGCAAGGCGGCGCCAAATTTGCGGAGTTCGACCGGGAGTGTGAACGCTACCAGTTAGCCACCACAGGAGGCGTGATTTCTTCTACAGGAGTCTGTGGCTTGACACTTGGCGGCGGTCTCGGCTGGCTGATGGGCAAGCTTGGGTTAAGCTGCGACAACGTGATTTCCGCTGACTTGGTCAACGCCGACGGGGCGCACCTGTCCGTCAGCGCGTCGCAGAATGAAGACTTGTTCTGGGCGATTCGAGGCGGAGGCGGTAACTTCGGCATCGTCACCGCGCTTGAGTTCCGCCTTCATCCACTCCAATCGGTGCATGGCGGTCTGCTGCTCTATCCCAGAAGCAGTGCCATCGACCTTCTGCGCCGCTATCGCGACGTCACTGGCAATGCTCCCGACGAACTCACGGCCTACGCCGCGCTGATGATAGGCCATGGACACCCCATGGTTGCCATTGCCATGTGTCATAGCGGATCCCGCTCAGAGGGCGAAAATGTCAGCAAGCAGTTCTATTTGACTGAGCCGCCGGCGGCGGACCTTACGGGCGAAAAGAAGTACAGCGAAATTCAGTCGATGCTCGATGTCACCGCCCCGGCCGGGCTGCACTACTACTTCAAGTGCCCCTTTCTCCGCGAACTCACCGATGAAGCCATGCGCGCCATCATCGAGCACGCCGAGTGTTTGCCCACCGAGCAGTGCCAGGTCATCTTCGAGCACATGCACGGCGCAGCCAGCCGGGTTCCGGTCACTGAAACCGCTTTCGGCCTGCGACGGACCCACTACAGCATCAACATCGTCGCCGCATGGAACGATCCCACAATGGCAGAGAAATGCATCGATTGGGCGCGCGGACTCGCATCGGTGCTGGAGGGTTTCGGCGCATTGGATGGATACGTGAACTATCTCGGCGATGAGGGATCGGCGGCAGTTCGCGCTTCGTATGGGGCCAACTACGGGCGGCTGGTGGAACTGAAGAAGAAGTACGATCCCGGCAACTTCTTCCACTTCAACCAGAACATCCTTCCCACCCCTTAGCTCCTGGCCAGGTGGGACAAACCAATCGAAGCGAGGAAGGAATGGAACCGCGGATCGGAACGAAACGGAATGAATTCCTCGCTTAGGAGCGCGAGATAGACGGGCGTCGACCGTTGCTCGACAGACCTCTGCAGCCATTCGAACATCTGTGAAGCTTCGCCTAGTTTTGCAAGAATGTGCGCCACCAGGATCGCCGGCTCGGATTTGGTCCCTGCGGCAACTATCCGCTTCGTAATCTTTAGAGCGCCCTGCCGGTCGCCGAGGCCTGCCTTCAACACACCCATGAACGCGAGCGCCTCTAGATTGTCAGGATTGATCGAGAGGGCCTTTTGATACGCAACCATGGCGTCATCGTTGCGGCCGGTATAGGCGAGCGTTCTTCCCAGGAAAAAGAAGGTCCGGTAGTTATTCGGATCCAATTCGATGGTCTGGTTCAGTTGGCGAATTGCAAGATCGTACTGCCCGGCATGTGTCTGGGCTACGCCAAGATACATGTTGACGACTGGAGATAACGGCTCGGAGTCTCTGGCCCTCTGCACCGAGGCGATGGATTCCTGGTGTCGCCCCATTGCAGACAGATACAGCGACTGCCAGAGCATAGCCGTGACCTGACCCGGATCCAGCCTGATCGCTACCTTAAACTCCCGTTCCGCCCCAACCCAGTCAAAATCGTACCAAATCTTGATCAATGCCGATGTGCAATGCGCCTCGGCCATCGTGTCGTCGAGTTCCATTGCACGTTGCAGGTAAGTTCGCGCCTTCGCCAGCGCCTCGAAGGGTTTCAGCATGCTCAGCCTGATTGACCCCATCTGTGCGTAGCAGTCGGCCAACCCCGCGTACGCGGGCGCGAAATCAGGATCGATTGCCAGCGCCTCGTTGAAATTTGCAATACTGCTGTGGGTTGCATCGGGTGTCATCTTATGCCAGAAGAAGCGGCCTTTCAGGTAAGCGTCGTACGCAGCGGAGGATCGTGCATACTTCCTCGATCCCACAGCCGCTCCCGGAAGCAGTTCCAACGCCAGAGACTCACTGACCCTCCTTGTCACTTCTTCCTGTACGCCGAGCAGGTCAGACGATTTGCGATCGTAGACCTCCGACCACAACACGCTCTTGTCACGGAGATCGATCAATTGAGCGCTGACGCGAATCGCTTCTGCAGAGCGCCGAACCGAACCCCGCAGCAGGTAATCGAGATCGAATTCCCGCTGCAGGCGATCGAGTTCCTCTTTCGGTAGAATTCCGCCCGGCGAACGGGGGCCGACGGTCACACGCAGTCTTGCGGGATCGATGTGTGAAAGCGCCGAGATCATATCTTCGGTCAACCCGATTGCGAAATAGTCCTCAGCCACGCCCCCCAGATCTTCAATAGGCAGCACCCCAATCCGGATGTGGGTGCGTGTAGTCGTAGGTCCGCCATTACCGATGATCTCGACAGGCCCGATGAAGCGATAGCCAAGCCGGGGAAGGGTCTCGATGAATCGCGGCCTTTCTGCGTGATCGTCGAGAGTGATGCGGATTTGGCGAATGCAGAAGTTCAGGTTCTGCTCAAAATCGACGAAGGTTCCCTGGCCCCAGATCGCATCCTGTAGCTGCTGGCGCGTGACCAGCTTGCCCTGATGATTCAGGAGAAACGCTAGAACACGTGTCGGTTGTTGCTGGATCCGAACGCGCGTACCGTTCCTGCGCAGCTCAAGCGTCTGCTCGTCTAACTCGAATTCTCCAAATCGGATCAAGGGCATTCGCGAGGCCGGAGATATGGGACATGCTACCATGCACCCGGTCCCGCATTACCTTTGTGTCCTCTTGAGCTTCCGGGGTGACGAGAGAGTGATTCGATAGGGAGGACTGAATTGTTGAACAACGAAATGGAGCGAAAGTTGGCTGCGCATCTGTTTAATGAGACGTGGCGTTTGATTGAGAAGCCGCATCGCACGGCGGAAGAAGACACATTGATGATCCATTCCGCCCACGCTTCTCGCTATCACTGGCAGTCAGCCGGCGACTCCTCGCACAAAGCCATTGGTGAATGGCAGATTTCGCGTGTCTATAGCCTGTTGCGGCTCAGGGATCCAGCGGTCTATCACGCAAGGCTGTGTCTGGAAATCTGCGGAACACACTCGCTCAGTCCCTTCTTGACGGGATGCGCTCATGAAGCGATGGCTCGTGCTCTCAGCTCCAATGACACGACCTCAGCACGACTTCATCATCAAGCGGCATCCGAATTAGCCATGCTTGTTCAGGATCCCGAAGAGCGCGGCGTTCTCGAATCCGATTTGAAATCAATCGCCCTTGGAGATTGAAAGCCCCTGAAGATCATGACGGCATCATGGCTTCTGATTTTTCGCCGCATACCATTTCCTGCTGACATACCCCAAGTAGCATAGGTGAACAAACCACGTCAGGCAGTAGGCGATCACCAAGTGTTGATGATCCATTACCGAGTCGATTTTCGGATCGTAGGGAAAGATGGAGGCAGCGGCGGATATAAGCGTCATGGTGTCCTTCCTAAGCGATGGCTTCGAGAGCTTGCGCAGCAAAGTTCTGCTCCGCAGTTTGTCGGCGACGTTCTGCCGCATACCGAATGCCTACAACCAGCATCCCCCACGCGAGCCAGGCGAAGATGTTCCATTGCACCGCGGGCAATAGGTTTGGTGCAACACTTGACCCAGGACCACCAAAGAAGACGGGAGCGGGATGTTGGGTGCGCCACCATCTTGTAGCCATGTACACAATTGGAACATCGCAGTAGGCAAAGATCGCCACCACAGCAGCAAGCGTTCGCATCCCGTTTCCGACCGCAAAATTGCGGAGCACGAGATAGGACACGTATATCAGCCAAAGAACGAGAGTCGCAGTCAGTCGGGCGTCCCAGGTCCACCAGATGCCCCAAACGGGTCGACCCCACAGAGAGCCTGTGGCCATGCCGAGGAAGCAGAAAACAACACCCATCTCTGCTGAAGCAACCGCGAGAGCATCAACTCTCAGCGAGATCTTTGGAAAGCTTCCTCGAGTCACGAGATAAACGATCGAGCAAATTAGGTTGGTTAGAAAGCAGAACAACGTCGCCACCCACGTGGGCACGTGGTAGTAAAGAATTCTTCCGACGTCGCCTTGATCAGCATCGGGCGGCACAGTAAGGGCGACGTGCAGACCGTAAGCAAGCAAGGCCAACGTGAATAGGGGCCAAATCCATAACAGCAGCCGAAACCGATGCATCAAAATTCCCCAAATACTCCTGCCGCATTTTCACACCTTTACGATGTCCCGTCACGAGAGCCGAACATGGGGCGTTATGACGGAGAGGACTCGTCCAGCCCTTGTAGGTGCCCGGCATCTTCCATGTTGGTTACTTCCTTGCCGAAACCTCTAGTTCGTGGCGGTCCTGTTCACGTCAATCGCTGGCCTCTATGCGGCTCTGGACTATCTTAATCTTCGCTGCTGAGAGCCGGCACAGTCCAATCATTTGATTGACAAACCAATCAACTGATTGATTAAATGGTTCGTAGATGGCCGAGTCTCCCAACCACGACTGGTGCCGCGCCCTCCTGGATCCCCAGGATGAGCATGGCAGGCGGCGCGCAGCCCTGTTGCAGGCTGCCTTCGATGTAGTCGCAGAGGTCGGGTTTGAAGGTCTACGCACCCGCGCGGTCGCCAACCGCGTCGGAGTGAACATCGCCACCCTGCACTATTACTTTCCTTCCAAGCAGCACCTCATCGAAGGGCTGGCCCAGCTGATTGGTGCAAAATTTGTCACCCTGCATGGCCGGCCGCCGCGCCCTTCCGGGCTTCCCGCCCTCGACCGCCTCCGCCAGGAGTTTTCGGATGGCCGGTTCTACCTCAAACACCATCCGGAAATGTTGCTGGTGTTGCAGGAGTTTGCCCTTCGCGGCAAACGCGATCCAGAGGTGCAAAAGACCGTTGACCAGATGAACGCACACTGGCGCCATGGAATCGAGCAGATGGTCAGGGCGGGTGTAGCGGACGGCACCTTCCGCGAGGATATCCCTCCCAGCGAGATGCTCTCCATGTTGATGTCGATCTTTGCCGGTGTTGCCGCATCCGGTACCGTCCAGATCGACGCCATCGAACGAAATACAGAGGCGTGGATCCTCTCCGGCAAGGCAAAGAAAAAACTGCAAACATCAATAGGAGCAAAAAAATGAAAAATCACGCTTTCCATGTAGCCATTATCGGCGGCGGCATGGGTGGACTGTGCCTGGCGAACGGATTGAAGAAGGCAGGAATCAGCGTAGCCGTCTATGAGCGGGACCAGTCTCCGGACTCACGCCCGCAAGGATACCGCATTCACATCGATACCCAGGGCAGCACCGCACTTCACGAATGTTTACCCCAGCACCTGTGGGATCTTTTCGGTTCCACGGGTGGGGACTTTTCGCAGGGCTTCAGTGTGGTCACCCAACAGCTGCATGAACTCCTCAACCTTCGCAGGATCGGCGGCAGAGAAGACATCATTGCCCGGCATCGGTCGATCAGCCGCATTACCCTGCGGCGCATCCTGCTGGCAGGTCTGGAACATGACGTGCACTTCAACAAGCGATTTCTGCGTTATGAAGAAACTTCCGATGGCGCAATCCGCGCGCATTTTGAAGACGGCAGCAGCGCCCAGGCGGATCTGCTCGTGGCTGCCGACGGCGTCAATTCCGGCGTTCGCAAACAGTACCTGCCCCATGCCGAGCCCACTGACACGGGCGTAGTGGGGATAGGCGGCACCATTCCTCTTACCGATGGCGTTATGGCGCTGGCTCCCCATCTGCTGCTCGACGGTCCCGTCATGGTCGTGCCGCCCACCGCTTGCAGCATGTTTATGGCGATGTGGAAGCGTTCCGGAGAGGCTGCCCAAACGCTGCGCCGTCTTGGCATTGAGGGACCGTTGCCCGGCGATGAGGACTATCTGATCCTCGCACTGGGGGGACGGCCGGATTTCTTCGGCCTCGACGACCAGGCTGCATCCGTCACCGGTAGCACGTTGAAAGATGCGTTGCGTCGCACCGTGGCAGGTTGGCACCCTAGTCTCCGCAAACTCGTCGAAATGATCGACGAACAGCAATTGTTTCTCAACCAGGTGCGCACCGCGCCGCGTCCCGTTCCCTGGGAGTCTACGCAAATCACTTTGTTGGGTGACGCCATTCACAGCATGACGCCCTATCGCGGCGTCGGCGGTAACATCGCGTTGAAAGACGCAGCTTTGCTCAGT
>CAZSUK010000443.1:0-9003 GCA_964609355.1 uncultured Acidobacteriaceae bacterium
CCCTGTTTGTAAGTGCTATACTCGCCTTTCGAAATCGCCTTCTTACAGGCAGTAGAGGTACCCATGTCCGGCCACTCCAAATGGGCCACAATCAAGCACAAAAAAGGCGCCCTTGACGCCAAGCGGGGCAAGATCTTTACCCGCCTCATCCGCGAAATCACTATGGCTTCTCGTCAGGGCGGTGGCGACCCGGATGCCAACCCCCGGCTGCGCGGCGCCGTTGCCGCGGCTAAAGCCGAAAACATGCCGGCGGACAACATCAAGCGTGCCATCCAGCGCGGCACTGGTGAGCTACCCGGTTCCATCTACGAGGAAATCTCCTTTGAGGGCTACGGTCCCGGCGGAGTCGCTCTGATTGTCGAAGTCACCACCGACAACCGTAACCGCACTGTCAGCGAAGTTCGCCATGCCTTCTCGAAGAATGGGGGCAACCTGGGTGAACCAAATTCGGTTCGTTTCATGTTTGCCAAGAAAGGCCTGATCGCCATCCCCAAGGCAGCCGCAGATGAAGACAAGTTAATGAACATCGTTCTCGATGCGGGCGGCGAAGACCTGAACGACGAGGGCGAAAGCTGGGAGATTCTGACCGATCCCTCCGCCTACGAGGCGGTGGCCAACGCGGTCAAGGCGGCCAAGTTGGAAACCACGCTCTCAGAGATCACCATGATTGCGTCCACCTACACCAAGCTCGAGGGGAGTGTAGCGGCGCAGATGATCCGTCTGCTCGAAGCCCTGGAGGATCTGGACGACGTGCAGAACGTCTACTCGAACTTCGATCTCGACGCTTCCCAGTACGAGGAAGTTGCCGGTTAAATCACCCCCAAAAGGCCTTTCAGAATCCTGTCGGGAGTCACACGCCTTAAGCCGCTCTTAGAGCACAAACTTGAGAAGCGGAAGGCCTTTGGGCTGCGGGAAACTGGGCCTTGTATCAAGGCACGACCTGGTCGTGCCGCAACAGCTAACAGAATTTTTGGCTTTAGCCCCTGCGGGCCATAAACGGGGAAAGCGCTTATCCGAATACATATTGCTCGAATCGTCACGGGGCTAAGTTTGACGTTTGCGGCTGCGGTTCTTCCCGCCCAAACAGTGGGACCCAACCCCGACTTGCTGGCCGGCAAACCGTGGGAGTACGGAGCCTTCGTCAATGGCGGCTTCGGCACCGCCAACCGGGCCGACTACAAGTTTCTATGGGCAGGCCTGCATGCCGGCAAGGTGCTCACTGCGCCGGCCGGTAAGAGCTTGCTCCGCGGTCAGTTCGAAGTAGCCGCGGAGTTCATTCCTCTGTGGCAGGCCTACACCCCTAAATACATGCGGGCAAACTGCTATGTGGTGGGAGATGAGCTCGATTGCAGCAATCTCTTTCCCACAGGAGGTACCTACACCGGGGTAAGTATCACGCCGCTGATCCTGCGCTGGAACCTGACCCCCCGTGGTCATTTCCTGCCCTGGATCCAGGGCGCCGGTGGCCTCATCTGGACCAATCACAAGTTTCCGCCCGTGGGTCCCTATCCGATTCCCGGGCACCTTGGCACCAGTGTTTTCAATTTCACGCCGCAGTTCGGACTAGGGGTCCATTATTTCGTGAAGCCGAAGCAATCGATCTCTATCTCCGCCAATGCGGTTCACATCTCCAATGCCAGCCTGGGCGATTCCAATCCGGGCGTGAACGCGAGCGTGCAGTTTTCTATCGGCTATACGTGGTGGAAATGACGTCCTATGACCGAAACCGTCATCGAGTGCGTGCCCAATTTCTCCGAGGGCGTGGATTGCAAAAAAGTGCATGCCATTCTCAACGCCATGCGCGTCGATGGGGTCTCGTTGTTGGATTGGTCGTTGGACGGCGACCATAATCGTTCCGTGGTGACCATTGCCGGCCCTCCGCAGGCTGTCGTCGAGGCCGCCGTTCGCGCTGCCGGCAAGGCAGCCGAGCTCATCGATCTGACTGCCCAGCGCGGCGTTCATCCTCGTATCGGCGCCACCGATGTCATCCCTTTTGTGCCCGTCAGCGGCATCTCTCTGGCCCAATGTGCCATCCTCGCTCGCCAGGCGGGCCTCGAAATCTGGCGACGGCACAACATTCCCATCTACTTTTACGAAGCGGCCGCTTCGCGGCCAGACCGGGCGCTGCTGGAGCAGGTCCGCCAGGGTCAGTTTGAAGGTTTACGCGAGCTGGTGTTGCGGGACGCGGCCCGGCGTCCCGACTTGGGCGGCCCGGAACTCCACCCCACCGCCGGAGCCAGCGCTGTGGGCGCGCGCAAGTTCCTCATCGCCTACAACCTCTATCTCGAACGGCCCGACGTAACCGCGGCCAGGGCGATCGCCAAAGCGCTCCGCGCCTCCAGCGGCGGTCTGGACGGGGTCAAGGCGATGGGCGTGCTGGTGCAGGGAAGGGCGCAGGTTTCGCTCAACATTACGGATTTCCGCCTCACTCCGGTCCGCCACGCCTTTGCCGCTGTAGATCGGCTGGCGCGAACCCATGGCACCAAGGTTGTAGATGCCGAACTCATCGGTCTACTTCCGGAAGAGGCTTTTGAGCGAGATAGTGAGTGGGTACGTCTAATTAAAGAGTTCAAGCCGGAGGAGAGGATACTCGAGCGGCGCCTCAAGCAGCCCTTGGAATGGCCGATTTAGTAATAAAGCTTAAGATGGAGAAGCTGGGTTTTTAAAAACTGCTTACATCTTCGCATGTAGTCCCCCCAGGGAAGGAATGACCCATTGACAAGATTCACGAAGAAAATGCAAACGAGCAGCATGGCCGGGCTCGTATTTGCGCTCGCTCTACCCGCTACTGCTGCTCAGCTCGGACAAGATGCTCGCGCCGCCATCCCTAAAGATGTTCAGCAATTGATCGTGGTCGATTACCACGCCATGCAGAACTCGCAGGCTGCGATGGATTTAAAGGCCCGTGTGCTGCCTCCGGAACTGAAGCAGCTGGAGCAGGCTTTGCGCACTTCAGGCCTGGATGAGAATCATGATATTGAGGAGTTGGCCTTCGCTTCTTTTCACGCCAAGGGTGACACCCACATTGTCGGCATTGCCCAGGGGCAGTTCTCTATCGACGACATCATGGCGAACTTCAAGAAACGGAAAGTAAAGCCGATCGCTTACCGCGACAATAAGGTTTACCCCATGGGCCAATCGGGCATGCAGGTAGTTTTTCTCAACCCGACGACCATGGTCTTCGGACAGACCGACGCGCTCAAGTCTGCGCTGGACGCGCGCGACGGCATGCAGCCTAGCTTTCTGACCAACCGCACCATGCTCGACCAGATGGCCTCTGTCGATACGGAAGCTGTTTGGAGCGTGCTTGACCAGGAAGGCACGCAGACGATGATGCGCACCGTCTTGGGAGACGCTTCTCAATTGACTGACTACGACACGGTGAAGAAGCGGCTGTTGAGCTCGCGTTACTCGATGAGTTTCGACAATGGAGTCAAGTTCTCGCTCGATGTCATCACCCCGGACACTATTTCTGCTGCCACCATGGCTTCGTTGTTGAATGCGGCGGCGTTGTACAAGAAAGTGAGTGGCACGGCACAAGAGAAGCAGGCCATCGACAACACCACCATCAATTCCAACGGTGGCGTTCTGGACGTGCGCTTTGCGTCTTCCGACAGCCAGTTTTCCAGTCTCTTGCAGTCGAGCCTTTTCCAATCGGTGGTGCGCTAGTTTACCTGGGATTGGTCAGATTAGGAGCCCAGGTCACGGCGCCGTTTCGGGCGACGTTGACCACGAGCGAACCCTGATCACCCAGGTCCACTTTGGGTCCTTCGGCCGTGCGCGTATGGCCGGACGAGTCTTCATATTGCAGTGAAAGCGAACCTGGCCCCTGGACCTTGAAGCGGTAATGATACTTAGCTCCGGTGGCCAACTGGTTCGCGCCGAAGCTCGCACTCGGGTAGTCGAACTCCATCACATGCAGCATTGGTCCCTGGTTCACGATCGTGACCTCGATGAACCGCGACTGACATCCACCAAGGCCAAGGCACAAGGCAAGCAAGCTGATACGGATTTTTACCTTCGCCAATAGAGCCTCTTCGTTCGACACCCAATCTCAGTATCCTAGACTTCTCTTCCGGGCCATCACCGCACTACCCTTTGTCATCTCGACCGGAGCGTAGCGGAGTGGAGAGATCTGCGGTTACTCAATCCCTGACCTGTGCTGCGGACCATAACGACCCTACCCTTTGTCATCTCGACCGGAGCGTAGCGGAGCGGAGTGGAGAGATCTGTGGTTACTCATTCCCTGACCTCTGCTGCGGACCACAACGACCCTACCCTTTGTCATCTCGACCGGAGCGTAGCGGAGTGGAGAGATCTGCGGTTACTCATTCCCTGACCTGTGCTGCGGACCATAACGACCCTACCCTTTGTCATCTCGACCGGAGCGTAGCGCAGTGGAGAGATCTGCGGTTTCCTTTGCCCATTGCTCACTCAAGTCGCACCATGTCGGGTTGGTCCGCTCTATCAGCTCAATTTTCTTGTCTCGTCCCCACCGTTTGATCTGCTTTTCTCGACTGATGGCATTGTTGACGTATTGGTAATGTTCAAACCACACGAGTCGATGGCATTGGTAGGTGGCAGTGAAGCCGGGCAAACTGGCGTTGGTGTGCTGCTCCGTTCTACGTTCAATATTGTTGGTGATGCCGGTGAAGAGGATATGAGTTCGGCTGGCGATGATGTACACGTAGTAGTGATGGTCACGCTTATTCACACCAAGTTCGTCCAGGGGCTTGAGTCAAGATACAGCGAGCGCGAGTCTCAGGGAAGGAAAACCGCAGATCTCTCCACGACGCTGCGCTCCGGTCGAGATGACAAAGGGTAGGGTCGTCATGGACCGGAGCAAAGCTTCAAATCAAATAAGCGTCTTGCGTTCTAGAATCCGCGCCGTCAGCACTACGCCGGTCTCGTTGTTATGCAGCGTGAGAGGAAAGGCCAACACATTCCAAACCCATTCTTCGCCTTTTCGAGGTAAATTCAACAGCCCTCGATAAGTGCGATCGATATACGTCTCGCGCTTCTCCGCCACCGTACGCAGAATCTCTTTCCAGTCAACGGCCAGATCGGGCATCTCGACAAACATATTCTTCCCTGGAAACCAATCCCGCGGCCGTTCCAGCAAACGGGCGCAGGAATCGTTCACGTACATCCACTTCCCATCACGATCCAAAATCTCCAGCACAACATCCTCGCCGATCGCCATCGCAATTCGGGAATAGAAAAAGTCTCGCGCATCGACCACCACCGGTTTCCCGCGATGCTTGGCCTCAAACGACCGTAAGGCGGTGATGAGATCGTCAATTGAGCTGTAACCCTTCAACAGGTGCATATCCTCGACCCCGCCAAAGCGCCGTTCCAGGGTCGCGGAAAGGATAATGATAGGCACTTCTGGCCGCCGGTTGCGGAGATCAGCGGCTACATCGGTACCAAACTGCCCCGCTCCCAGGTGGTAATCGAGCACAGCGATATCGATTTTGTTGATGAGCTTCTCCGCTTCTTCGATGGTGCTCGCAGTGTCCGTCACATAACCATGCTTGCGCAGAATGGCGGCTCGGAGGAGCAAATTCTCTGGATCATCGTCAAGAAGCAAAACGCGGATGGGATCTTCAACCAGGTGCAAAATCGTCCTTCCTGCTGCGGGCATGAGACTGATATAGGATGCAGATTTAAGAGAACAAGGTGCCAAGAATAAATTGCAATTTTGCTAGAGCTTACGGCTTTTTGTGCATCTGTTTGACGAGCTCTGGCAGGCGGCTGAATGCAGCCACACTACGCAGCCACCGACGATGGTCAAAGGCGGGTGAACCGCTGATCACGCTCCCCGGTGCGACGTCGCCGGGAACCCCCGATTGCGCGGTCACCACCACGCCGTCCCCGATGAAGCTATGGCCCACCACCCCAACCTGTCCCGCGAGCGTCACGTTTTTGCCAACTCCGGAAGAGCCCGCCAATCCCACCTGGGCACAGAGCAGCGTATTTTCGCCCACTCTCGATCCGTGGCCTACCTGCACCAGGTTATCGATTTTGACTCCGCTCGCAATCTCGGTGTCACCAACGCTGGCCCGATCAATGCAGGAATTTGCCTGGACTTCGACCTCATCCCCCAGCAGCACGCCGCCGCTCTGCGTGATTTTATGCCATCGTCCGCTGTCTTCCTTGGCGAACCCGAAGCCGTCCGAGCCGACTACCGCGCCATTTTGCAGGATGACCCCATCCCCCAGCCGGCATCCCTCGCGCACCACAGCATGAGCATGAGCGAAGCAATTCTTGCCGAGCCGGGCCCCAGGGTAAACCACCACATGGGGGAGCAGCGTGCTGCCTTGCCCGATCACCGCCCCGGCTTCGACGACGACGTAGGCTCCTATGTGCACGTCCCTGCCCACTTCGGCGCTGGGGTCGATCACCGCCGTGGCATGAATCCCGGGAGGATAGTGCGGGGCAGGGTGGAAGATATCGATGGCTCGGGCAAACGCCAGATAGGGATTAGCGGTTCGCAGCGTGGCGGCTGCGATCGGTTCGAACTCTTCCGTTACCAGGACGGCCCCCGCCTGGGTGGTACGGGCGAACGGGGTATATTTCGGGTTGGCCACAAAGGTCAGCTGGCCTGGGCCAGCTTTTTCGATCCCCTCGACCCCGGTTATCTCCTTTTCCTGGTCACCATGGCACGTGGCTCCAAGAAGTCGGGCGAGCTCGGCAAGCTTCATGGAGGGGATTGTACCGGACTCAGGAAGGCGAGTTCTGGCCTTTGAACAGATCTTCCTGCACCGCTTCCGCCGGGCCTCGGCGGGCTCCGGTTTTGATCACGGCCAGAATATCCAGCTCGGCGACTGCCTGCCGGGGCAGAAAAATTCTTTGCGTGTTGGATCTTGTATCGGGTGGGACGAGAAAAATGCCTTCCCCCTCAAGCAGGGTCAGATCGTTCGGCGCCAGGCCCTCGATGAGGTCATTGTCCTTAAGCCGAGCCCGAACCCACAGCCCCTGGCTGCGGGGGCGGGTAACAAAGGTCTTGCGCAAAAGACGCTCCGGCTGGTTGGCATCTCCCGATTGGAAGTCGCGTACAAAGCAGATCCACTTCACCTCCGCCATCGGCACCGAGACCAGCTTGCCCGTCAGGTCGAGGATCTCCGCCTGTTCCTGGACAACAAAGGCCGACGGGGGAAGGTAGCCGGAGAGCCAATCCCGGCTCAACTTGCGAACGATGACCTTCTTGCGGCTGACGGGCATGAGAAAACTCTTAGCAAGATGGCCCTCGGCCCAGGATCCTGGGCCGCTAATGCCTCGTTGCATTTCGTAATGGATTGTCGCATGCGCTTTCCTCTGGGCGCACCGTGAATCGTGCAACCGAGCGCAGCGGAAAGTGTGCAACGCTGTAGCCAAGCTGCTCCCCGGTGTGCTAACTTAGGTGTTTGTTCGCAGCGTGAGTTTCCCGCTAAGGTGTTTACATGGCTAATGTTAGCGGCGATTTCATCGGCGGCCGGAGCTCAACGTAAGGCATGCCCGACTATATCTATCTCCTGAAGAACCGTCTCTCAATTCACCAGCGGAATGCTCTCGAACATATTCGTTCGGCGGCGCGGGAAGCTGGGATGACCGTGTTTTTGGTGGGTGGTGCGGTACGCGACCTCACCAGCGGTTCACCCGTCTTCGATCTTGATGTCACGGTTCAGGGAAATGCTCTTAAGTTAAAGAAAGCATTAGAAAAAGCGGGCGGGAAGCTGTGGGGTGAGCATGAACCCTCACGGACGTTATTCTTCCGCTTTCCCGTAGGCGTAACGGTGGAAATTTCGAGCGCCCGCCGGGAGGAATACCCCAAGCCCGGCAAGCCGGTCTACCACTGGGATACCATCCTTGAGGATCTGCGCCGCCGCGACTTTACCGCCAATGCCATGGCCTTATCCCTCAATGAGCATTCCTATGGCTTGCTCATGGATCCGCTCAACGGGGTTGCCGACATTGAGGCCCGGCAGCTGCGGCTGGTTAGTAATTACGGTTTCATCGAGGACCCGGCTCGCCTGCTTCGAGCCACTCGGCTGGTAGCCCGGCTCGGCTGGCAACTGGATGAGCGCACTCAGACACGGTTCCAGAATTCCAAGGAGGAGAAGGCCATCGAGGCTCTTTCCCCCTATCACCGCGGCTACGAACTGGAAGAGATTGCCCACGAAGAAGATGGGTTACGAGTGCTCGCCGCCATGGAAGCTGAGGGGTGGATGCATTCCTTGTTTCCTGCGTGGACAACCGCGGTCGCCGATGCCCCCGCGCTCGAGGAGATGCGCAAGCTCGTGACCCAGTTGCAGATGCAGGGGGTAAGTCCTGATATTTCTGCAGCTTCGGTGCAATACCTTACGGCAAAGCTTGCCCACAAAGATCTCGCTGCACTCAAGGCATTATTCGTCCGCCCCGGCTTTGTCGAAGAGTGGAACAACTTGGACAACGCCGCCAAAGAGTTCAATAAACAACTCAGCGGTAAGGAGGCGGCAACTCCTTCCGCCACCTGGAAGCTCTTCACCACCGCCGACCCACAAGCAGTTTTGTGGCTGGGATTGACCTCCAAGTCGCCCGCGATCCAGACCAAATACAAAAATTTCTTTACCGTCTGGCCCGAAGCCCGCCAGAAGGTGCCGCACGCTTTATTCCAGGAACTGCGTATTACTCCCGAAGTACCGGGTTATGAGGAGATGCTCTCTCAGCTCTTCCTGGGCATCATCGACGGCAAGCTGGAAAGCGAAGAGCAACTGCGCGCCTTTCTCGAACCGTATTCACCTCCTGCCCCGCCGCCCCCAGTCACGGTTCGCCGCACCCGAGGTTCAAAGAAAAGTGGGGAAGCGAAGAAGATCGCCGTGGAGGAAGCGGCATTCGACGGCGATGCACTGGAATTGGATGATGACGAGGCAGTGGAAGACATTGTGGAGGAGGCGGACGAGGATGACGGCGAGCTTCCCATAACCCTTCCGCCGGCTCCCAAGAAGAGCGCGGGGGCCAAGAAGTCTCCACCCGAAAACGGAG
>CAZSUK010000444.1:0-30809 GCA_964609355.1 uncultured Acidobacteriaceae bacterium
TTTGGTCCCCGCTAGAGCGGGTTCTGCCGGATGCCGCCTTTTCCCTCTTCGGCCTCGTCTACTGCGGCCTGGCCCTGGCCATTGTGCCCATGGTTTGGGTGCAGCCGGACGGTCCTTCGCTGGTCATCCTCCTGTTCTGCGTCGTTTGGACCGGCGACATCGCCGCCCTCTATATCGGCCGCAACTTCGGCCGCCACAAGCTATCGCCGCGCATCAGCCCCAACAAAACCTGGGAGGGAACTGCCGCCTCCCTGGTGGGAAGCCTGCTGATCACCATCGCGCTCGTGGCCTTAGCGCCTAAAATCCCCGGCGTCCTCCGCTACCGTGCCCCGTTACTCTACTGGCTCGGATTGGCCGTGGTGCTGAATGTCTTTGCCCAGGCTGGCGATCTGGTCGAATCCGCGATCAAGCGCGGCGCCGGCGTAAAGGACTCCGGGGCAATGCTACCCGGCCACGGAGGCATACTCGATCGCATCGACGCCCTGCTCCTGGCTGCGCCCGCCCTGTGGTACGCTCATTGGATATTGCATTGAAGCAGATATGCATCCTCGGTTCGACCGGTTCCATCGGGACCAGCACCCTCTCCATCGTTGAACGTTACCCAGAGCGATTTGCCGTTGCCTCGCTGGCAGCTGGCCGCAATCTGGACCAGGCTTTTGCTCAGTGCCGGCAATGGCGCCCCCAACTCATCTCCTTAGCTACCGAGCAACTCGCTGGCGAGTTGGGATCCCAGCTCAAGGCTGCCGGCCTGACCCACATTGAAGTGGTTTACGGCACAGCGGGTACCGTCCGTGCCGCCACACTGCCCGGGGTGGATTTCGTGGTCTCGGCCATCGTCGGGCTGGCCGGTCTGGAAGCGACTCACGCGGCCGTAGCGGCGGGGAAGCAGGTCGGACTTGCCAACAAGGAAGCCATGGTGGCTGCCGGTGAAATCCTTACCCGGCTGGCGCGCGATCGTAAGGTCCCCCTGCTGCCCATTGATTCCGAACACAACGCCATTCACCAATGCATGCGGGGGGGATCTCAAGCAGAAGTTCGCCGCATCTGGCTGACGGCCTCCGGCGGACCTTTCCGTCAGCTACCAGCGGATCAGTTTCAGCACGTCACCGTGGAGCAGGCCCTGCGCCACCCGACCTGGGTTATGGGACGCCGGGTCACGATCGACTCCGCCACCCTGCTCAACAAGGGCCTGGAGATCATTGAAGCCTGCCGGCTATTTGACCTGCCGCCCTCCGCCGTACGCGTGACCGTGCACCCTCAATCCACTGTCCATTCGCTGGTTGAGTTTGTCGATGGCAGCATTCTGGCTCAGATCTCCGTCACCGACATGCGGTTGCCGATCCTGTACGCAATGAGCTTTCCCGAACGGGTACCGAGCGAACTGACCTTCGATATGGCCACTCTCGGCCAGCTAAGCTTTGAGCCGCCAGATTTTGCCCGTTTTCCTTGTCTCAGCCTGGCCTACCAGGCGGCCGAAACCGGGGGGGCTGCCTGCATTGCCCTCAATGCGGCAGACGAGGTCGCAGTTGAGGCATTCCTCGAAGGCACCATTCCCTTTACCAGCATCCCGCGTACAATTGAGGCTGTTCTTGAGGTTACGCCGTCGAGGCATCCTGAGACCATCCAGGAGGTGCTTCAGCTGGACCTGGAAGCGCGGCGGATGGCACACCGGGTGGTTTCTGGTTTTTCGCCTGCTCTGCGTTGAAAGAACGATGCTCACCGTAGGCGGTTGTTACCAGTCAATAACGAGTGCTCACAGGCTGGAACCGGCCGAGAGAGGTAAATGAGCGAATTTCTATGTCTTTTTTCCTAACCAGCACAGTTTCCATGCTTGTTGTGCTCGGCATCATGGTACTGGTGCACGAGTTTGGCCACTTTGCAGTCGCCAAGTTGTGCGGCGTGCGGGTGGAAGTGTTCTCCATAGGTTTCGGCAAGCGTCTGTTCGGCTTCCGCCGTGGAGACACAGATTACCGGCTGAGCCTGCTGCCTCTGGGCGGCTACGTAAAAATGTCCGGCGAAACTCCCGGCGAAGCGTCGACCGGTGACCCGGCGGAGTTTAACGCCCATCCGCGCTGGCAGCGTATTCTCATCGGCCTGGCGGGCCCGGTATCGAACTTCCTGCTGGCCTTGTTGCTCATGACCGGCTTCTACATGATGCACAACGAGGTCGAGGCCTTTCGCTCTCAGGCCGCTAACATTGACTTCGTTTCCGACCACACCGCTGCCGCCAATGCAGGGCTCAAGCCGGGCGACGTGATTACCCGATTCGATAACGTCAAGAACCCCACCTGGGAGCAAGTCTCCATCCGCTCGGCGATGAACGTTGGGCAAACGATTCCTGTCGACGTTCAACGCGAGGGGCAGACGGTCAGCACGCAGTTGGTGGTTCCCAACCCTCCCGGGTCAGACGATTTCGACTTTGACACCATCGGCTTTGTGCCCCGCATGCAGGAGGATCCTATCCGCGTCCGCCAGATCGAGGCGGGAATGCCGGCAGCGAAGGCGGGCCTGCAGGCCGGCGACCAGATTCTCTCCGTCGATGGGATGAAGCTCCACTCCGTGGATGCCATGCTTGCCTTTCTACAGCAGGGCAATGGCCGGCCGATTCAACTGACCGCTCTACGCGACGGCAAGACTTTTCAGATCACCTTGCAGCCCATCATGGCCGATGCCGGCAATGGGCGCAAACTCTACCGCATCGGTTTTGCACCGAACCTGCCGCCGTTCAAGATTCAGCAGCTTCCTCTGCCTGAAGCCTTGAAGCAATCGGTTCATTTCAACCTGCGCTATTCCGGTCTGATCCTCGAAGTCCTCCACCGCATGGTCACTCGCCGCTTTGCTGTGCAGGACCTGAGTGGGCCTATTGGAATTGCCAAGCAGACAGGCTTGGCCGTCGAGCAACCTGGATGGCAGCCGATCATCGGACTCATGTCGATCATCAGCCTGAATCTGGGGATCTTCAACCTGCTGCCCATTCCAATCCTGGATGGCGGGGTGATCGTTCTGCTGCTGATTGAAGGGATCATGCGCCGCGATTTGAACCAGGAGTTCAAAGAGCGGATCTATCAGGCAGCCTTTGTCGTGCTGCTGATCTTTGCCGCCTTCGTCATGTTCAACGACATCTCAAAACTCCAGGTCTTCAGCAAGCTCAAACCGTAGAAACTGCTGATCACCGGCGCAGTCGTGAAAAGTTGAGTGGGTGACCCAGGTCTCGCTTTTGAGACCTGGGTTTTTCCTCGGCTACACTGACTTCACCCATGCCCGTTTCCCAGACCCGAATCCGCGTCCGCTACGCTGAGACCGATCAAATGGGAGTCGTCTACTACGCCAACTTCTTCATTTGGTTTGAGATTGGGCGGGTGGAACTCCTTCGTCAGCTCGGCTTCCAGTACAAAGAAATGGAAATCGACGACGATTGCCACATCCCCGTCGTGGAAGCCAATTGCCGCTACAAATCTCCCGCACGCTATGACGACGAGCTGCTGCTGGAAACCACCGTGCTCGCCTTGCGCCGCACCGTCATCAAATTTGGCTATCGCCTGTTGCGCCCCGAAAACGAGACCTTGACCTTGCTCGCAGAAGGGGAGACGACCCACGTTACCGTCAACCGCTCGATGCGGAAAGTGCGTTTGCCCCAGAAGTACGTCGCCGTCCTCGAGCAATTCCTTGTCTAAGCGCTTCCTTTTCTGGTTTCTCCCCGCCTGGTGCCTGTGCTTTGCCCTCCTGCTCGGCCTCCCATACGCCGCTTACGTGCCGGATGCCGGACAGTATCGCCTTCTGGCGCTGGGACAACATGGCGCAGTGCCGGCGCCTTTTTCCGCGCGAATCCTGGGCCCGGCGATGGCCGGCTGGCTGGGACGGGTGACTGGCCTTGGGGTCGACACCGGCTTTCTCCTGCTGGGTATCGTTTGCCTGATTGCGCTGCTGGGGTTGATGGCCGGGCTGCTGTGGTCCTGGCGCGCTCCCCTTGTTGTTTCCGCCGCAATTTTCCTTATGCCCTTCTGGGTGGATATATTCCACGATTACTACCTCCCGGACCTGCTTCACGCCGCGCTCCTGGCCGCCCTTCTGCTCTTTCTTCTTTCCGGATATACCAGCCTCGCTTTCGTGCTGCTCTTTCCTGCCTATTTGGCGCGTGAATCTACGCTTTTGGTAGCGGGTTGCCTGGTTTTTGCCTGTTGGCGCCGCATTCGGCTCCGGCCGGCGCTTGTCGGGGCTTTGGCGATTCTCTCCGCTGGCCTGATCTCCCGCCATTACAACCAGGAGGCTGCGGTCAGCATTCATGGCATCAGCGGTGGGACCTACATCCTGGGCAAGTTCATTTGGAGCTTCTTCAAAAACGTGCTTGGGTTGCCCCTGTGGAGTAACACCCTGGCGGAGTGCAGCCCTATCTGGGTGAAGGCGATTCCCCCCGGTTCGCACTTCGGCGCCATTCGATCCATAGGGCTCTGCCAGCCCTCTCTATGGGGACCCACACGCCTTCTCCTGGCTTGGTTCGGTGTATTCGGGATCGGGCCTGCGCTTGCCCTGGCTCTCTGGCGCAAGCTGATTGCCCCCGCCCACGAACAAACCCCAGGCCGGGCAATGGTCTTCCGTTTCTGCCTGGTGTACGGACTTATCAGCATACTGATGGCGCCGCTGCTAGGCGCCAGTGCCGACCGCCTGGTCGAGTATGGATGGCCGTTCTACTTTGTCCTTCTACCGTGGTTTCTGTCTACGTCGTATGACCTTCGTGATCTCCGCTCCTCCGGGCTGCTGTTGCTCCACCTGCTCACCTGTTGGCTGGCCTGGTTTGCCTTCCGTCAGCAGCCTCGTAGCTACTTGCCGGCCGCCCTGCTTGTCCTCTCTCTGAATGCCCTGGCCTACACCGTTTTCAGGCGGACTTTACTGGCCTCACCAGGGCATCCCCGCAGGTAACTTACCTTTTTATCCACATTGTGGATAACCTGTGGATCCGGCTCATTAACGATCTGCGACTGTGATGATTCGGAGAAATTTGTGCAATTATAGTAACTATTTAAGTTACTTAAAAATCATGAATAAATTGCAAACGAAACTCAAACGGTGACGGATAAATTAAACCAATTGGCTACACCGTTGCGGCCTTTGTTTATGAGGATATTATTTGCTCTCCGTGGCGCAGGGCCGCGAAATAAATCATGAGTGCAAAATAGTTTCCGCAAACCAAACCGCAAACATCTGTAATCGTGTTGGTTACCGTGAACGCCAAAAGGTCACCGCTCTGACCGCGAGTTTAAGCAATGGAAGAAAACTCGATTTAAGGCCCTGGTGCGAACATGGGAGCACCCGTGAAAAACTGCCTTACAGAGCCACCCTTACACACACTACGACTCTGTCCAGGTGCCCCATGTTCGCACCAGCGTACGTGGGCCGAAAACGTGGTTTTTTCGATTGCTTTTACCTGCCCGCAGACCAGTGATGCATGTCTGACCAGAAGCAGCCGGCAAACGTCAGAGCACTCAGGAGAGGGGAAGGCTGCGCGGCTTAACCCGGCTGCGAATGAACGCAACCGTACTATCCAGCGTCGTCCCGGGACCGAATACCTCGGCCACCCCCAACGCCTTCAAAGCCGCAATGTCGTGACTCGGGATCGTGCCGCCCAACACCACCAGGATATCCATGGCGCCCCGCTCCTTGAGCAGGTCCAGAACCCGGGGAACAATTACGTTGTGGGCACCCGACAGGATGCTCAGCCCGATGCAGTCGACATCCTCCTGCAGCGCGGCATTGACGATCATTTCAGGGGTTTGACGCAGGCCGGTATAAATCACTTCCATGCCGGCATCCCGCAGGGCGCGTGCGATGACTTTGGCCCCGCGGTCATGACCGTCCAGTCCTGGCTTGGCAACCAGTACGCGGATGGGGACGCCGTTCACTTGTCCCGTGCGACCACGAAGTCCGGCATCCATAAAAGAGCCCGTTTGTAGTCGGATTCAGGCAAAGCGGCAATGGCCGCGCGGGCCACCTCGGCGTACTGAAAAGCAGAATCGAGAGCATACTGCACCGACCCGTGCCTTTCCAGGATGGCAAGCACTTCCTGATGGCTGGTCCGGTTGAAGCTGAGGTCCTCGAGCACCCGGCTTATCGCCGCATGGTCTTGCGCCGTCCCGTTCTCCATGGCATGAACAACCGCAAGAGTAGCCTTACCCTCGCGCAGATCACTGGCGACCGGCTTGCCCAGCACTTGCTCTGTGGCGGTCAGGTCCAGCACATCGTCCACGATTTGGAAGGCGATTCCCAGGTTCCGGCCGTACTCGCCCATCTGTTCCTCTATTTCCTCCGAGGCGCCTGCCAGGACCGCGCCCAGACGCATGGAGACGTCGAACAGGCAGGCCGTCTTGCGGTAGATGAGGTCGTAGTATTCGGCTTCGCCCACCATCCGGCCCAGCTTTTCCATCTGCACAAACTCGCCCTCGACCATTTGCTGGGTCAGGCCGATCAACAGGTCGAGCACCTTGAAGTTGCGCTCCTCGAGCGCGATGTGGAAGGCCTGCATATAGAGCCAGTCGCCCGCCAGCACACACTTTGAGTTGCCCCAGGTGGTATTCGCGGAAGGCCGGCCTCGACGGGTATCGGCCCCGTCGATTATGTCGTCGTGCACCAGCGTTGCCGTGTGCACCATTTCAACCACCGCCCCCAATCGCACCATCCCCTGGCCGCAGTAGCCGAGCGCCTTGGCCGCCAACAGCAGCAGGGAAGGTCGGATCCGCTTGCCCCCGCCTTCGCGCAGGTGATCGGCGATGTCGGTGATAGCCCCGACGTTGGAAACGGCATCGCGCACCAGCTCGGTTTCGATGGCGATCAAGTCGTCGCGTAGCAGATCGAAGACTTCTTTTGCCGTCGCTATCGCTTGTGTGCTCACTCACTCTCCAGTTGCTGGTGAAAACGCTCTAGTTCGACCGATAGTTGGTGAACTGCATGTCGATACCGAAGTCGTGGCCCTTTAACAGTGCAATCGTCTCCTGTAGGGTATCGCGATCTTTGCCCGTTATGCGGACGGTATCACCCTGAATGGAGGCCTGCACCTTTTTCTTAGATTCCTTGATCAGCTTAACGATCTCTTTTGCCTTATCTCCGGGAATACCCTGCTGCAGGGTGATTTTTTGCCGTACGCTGGACCCGGAAGCCGGTTCCACCTTGCCGTATTCCAGCGCCTTTAAGGAGACCCCGCGTTTGACGAACTTTTGCTGCAAAATCTCCGTCACCGCTTTCAGCTTGTACTGGTCCGAAGACGCCAGCTCGATCGCCTCATCCCCCTCCAGAAGCTTGATTTCGGAGTGGGAGTCCTTGAGATCGAAGCGGGTGCGCACTTCCTTGATGGCCTGATCCATCGCATTACGTACTTCCTGAACATCCACTTTGCTGATCACGTCAAACGAATTGTCTGCCGCCATGGTGCTGCCTCCTCGATTATCGGCGCAAACGCTGCCCCCTGGTATCTACGGCTGTACGTCCGGCGCTACACCAAAAAAACGGAAGAAGTTGTTAGCAGTGCTGGAACCGACCTGTTCCGCCGTCATGCCGCACACCTCCCCCAATTTGTCCGCTACCCGGCTCACCCATGCCGGTTCGTTGCGCTTTCCACGATACGGCACCGGGGCCAGAAACGGGGCATCTGTCTCAATCAACATGCTATTCAGAGGGACCCGGGCCGCTACCTGGCGGATGGGCTCAGCCTTGGGAAAGGTGATGTTTCCCGCAAAAGAGACCAGAAAGCCGCAGTCCATCGCCCGCCGGGCGTGCTCCCACTCGCCGGTAAAACAATGCAGAATGCCGCCCAGGCTGGTCTCCGCCCAGTTGCTCTCAATTATCTCCAATGTGTCGTCCCATGCATTGCTGCTCCCCTCGGAGGGCCGGCAATGGATGATAATCGGCCGCCGCCTATGCCTGGCTATTTCCATCTGCTGCGCAAATACTCTCTTCTGCTGTTCCCGGGGTGAGTGGTCATAATAATAATCGAGACCTATTTCCCCCACCGCGAGGACCTCCGGGTTAGCCAGCAAATCGTCCAGTTTTTCGAGCGCTGCCCGGTCGGCGAGTTGCGCCTCATGGGGGTGGATGCCGGCGGTGGCCAGGATGCGCGGGCGGGCTGCTTTGCCTGCATAGCTTTGGCTCAACTCCAAAGCCTGCTGCATAGTGTCTGGCCCGTCGCCGATGCCAATGGACAGAACCGTGCGCACTCCCTGTTGCCAGGCCCGCTCGAGCAGCTCATCCCGATCGGCATCATACCGCGGGCTGTCTAGATGTGCGTGTGAGTCGACCAGGAACTACTCCTCGTCAGGACAGATTATTTGAGCCGGGCCCCTACTTCGATATCTTCCAGAAAACCGGCCAGCACAGGCTTGCCTTTTTCTCCCAAGGAGGCCGCGACGATCATCCCATTGGACTCCAGGCCACGTAATTTTCTGGGTTGCAGGTTAGCCACAATGACTACCTTGCGCCCGATGAGCTTTTCCGGTTCATAGGCTTCGGCGATTCCGGCCACAATCTGCCGCACTTCATCGCCGATGTTGACTTCAAGGCGAAGAAGCCGGTCCGCTCCTTTGACCCGTTCGGCTACCTGTACCTGTCCCACCCGGAGTTCGACCTTGGCAAAATCGTCGATCGTGATGGTCGCCGGACGGGCTGCTGGCTCGGGAGTCGGACTTGCCGTTCCCAGGGAAGCAGCGGTGGTCAGGGCGGCCGGCGCCTTGGCGGCGATGGCCCCGGACACCTGCGACGCTGCCACGGCAGTGGATTGGTCCGCCACCGTGGGTCGCGGCGCCGGCTGCAGGGGAGCGGGTACGCTGGCCACTACCGAGGACTCGGCCGTTGGCTCGGAGTCCGCACTCCTGCCGCCGTCATTGCTCTCTAATTCGTGCATGCGTTGAACCGTATCCTTTTCTGCCCGGGGAAAAACCGGGCCTGCTGGCCCGAGCCTGGTTCCGGGAGTCAATTGTCCCCAACTCACCTGTTGGATATCTGCATGCGCAAGATCGCCTAAGCCAAGTTGCGCCCATATTCTCGTTGTGGCATCGGGCAAAACCGGGTAGGCAAGCGCGGTGATGATGCGCACAGCTTCGGCGCAGGTGTACAGGATTGAGGCCCTGCGGGCCGCATCCTCCGGCGCCCCCAACTTCCAGGGAGCCTTTTCCGTGATGTAACCGTCCACCGCCGCCACCAGCGCCCACAGAGACTCAAGCGCGCGAGAAAAATCCAGCGCGTCAAAGTGTTGCGCAAACTCCCGTTCCGCTTTTTCGGCGGCCGCGACAATACGCGGCTCGGCCTCGCCCGCGGGTACCACTCCGTCGAAATACTGGTTGATCATCGCCAGCACGCGGCTGGTCAGGTTGCCGTAGCCATTCGCCAGATCGGCGTTATAACGCTGCACCAGGGCATCGAACGAAAAGCTGCCGTCCTGGCCAAAGACCACCTCACGCATCAGGAAATAGCGCAGCGCATCGGCGCCCAGGGTGGCGAGGATAGTTTCTGAGCGAACCACATTTCCCCGCGACTTGGACATCTTGCTCTGCTCGAACAGCAGCCAACCGTTGGCGGCGACTGCCTTGGGCAAGGGCAGGTCTGCAGCCATAAGAAAGGCAGGCCAATAGATGCAGTGAAAGCGGACGATCTCTTTGCCTACCAACTGCAGGCTGGCGGGCCAGTAACGCGCGAAACGCCGCTGGTCTTCAGCCGCATCGCTGCCGTAACCCAAGGCTGTAATGTAATTGGCCAGGGCATCCATCCAAACGTAAATAACGTGCTTTTCATCGCCTGGCACCGGAATTCCCCAGTCGAAGCTGGTCCGGCTTATGGACAAATCCTTCAACCCGCTGCGCACAAAGGAAATCACTTCCTTGCGGCTTGCTTCGGGCCGGATGAACCCGGGATTCTGTTCGTAAAACTCAAGCAGTTTCCGCTCAAAAGCGGAAAGTTTGAAAAAGTAGTTCTCTTCGCTCACCGTCTCGGTGATGCGCCCACAGTCCGGGCAGGGCGAACCAGGTGGGGCATCCACGTAAAGCTCGTCGGAGACGCAGTACTGGCCGGTGTAGCTCCCTTTATAAATGAACCCGCGTTCCTTAATTACCGTCCAGAGCTTCTGTACACCTTTGCGATGACGGTCCTCTGTGGTCCTTATGTAATCGTCGTAGGTAAGCCCCATGCGCTCCCAGAGGGTGCGGAACTGGCTGGAGACGGTGGTCGTGAATTCCTGCGGTGTTTGTCCCGCCTGCCGGGCCGAGCGCTCGATCTTCTGCCCGTGTTCATCGGTTCCGGTCAGAAACCACGTGTCCAGCCCCTGGGCGCGCTTACGGCGTGCGATGGCGTCGGCCACGATGGTTGTGTATGCATGACCGATGTGCGGCCGGGCGTTCACATAATAGATTGGGGTAGTGATGTAAAAGCTGGAGTTCTTCGACATGAGTAGGGCAGTCTCTCAATCTTAACAGGCGGAGCGTTCTGCTAGAATCGGCAAGAAAATCAGGGGTTTTGGGTGTATCGCAAACAGCAAAGACTTCTTCGCGAGCGCCTCCGCTCAGTTCTTCAGTCCAAATATCAGGTTGAACTCCCGCAAATTGCTATCGAGCAGCCGCCTGACCTGGAGATGGGGGAGTATGCTCTGCCGGTGGCTTTCGAGTTGGCCCGCCGGCTCAAACGCGCGCCGCGCGCAATTGCCGCGGAATTAGTTCAGGAACTGATGCCGCTGGAGGGCTTCGCCTCGTTTGAGGTGGCGGGAGCCGGTTACATCAATGGCAAGCTGGACCGCCAGGCGGCCGCGCAGCAAATCGCCCGTGACGACACTGCGGAAGAGCAGACCCATCTTCATTCGCTGGTCGAGCATACGAGTATCAATCCCAATAAATCCGCCCATATCGGCCATTTGCGCAATGCAATCCTGGGAGATACGTTTGTGCGTTTGCTTCGTGCCGCAGGGCAAAAGGTCGACGTACAGAACTACATTGACAACACCGGCGTCCAGGTGGCCGACGTGGTCGTCGGCCTGACGCACCTTGAAGGTTACAATCTCGCCGGAGTCGTCAGGCTGATGTCAGATCTTCAAGCCAAGGGGGAGCGGATTGACGACTACTGCTGGGACCTCTATGCCCGAGTTTCGCAGTGGTATGGGGAGGCGCTGGAGGGCAAAAAGATTCGGCTGGATACCCTGCATGCCATCGAGGCCGGTGGCAATGAAACTGCGGAGATTGCTGATCTGGTATCCACCGCGGTTTTGCGCCGGCATCTGGAGACCATGCTGCGCTTGGGCATCGAATATGATTTTCTGCCCCGGGAAAGCGAAATCCTCCACCTCAAGTTCTGGGAGTTGGCCTTTGCCCAGCTGAAAAACAAGGGCGTGGTTTATTTTGAGTCCGAGGGTAAGAACAAGGGATGCTGGGTCATGCGGCGCGCCACCACGGTTACCGACGCCGGGGAACTGGACGAAGATGCCAAAGTGATCGTTCGTTCCAACGGAACCGTCACTTATGTTGGCAAGGACATTGCCTACCACTTGTGGAAGTTTGGGTTGTTAGGACGCGACTTCGGCTACGCGCGCTTCTTTGCGTATGCCGATCACATGTGTTGGATCTCGACCGAAGTGGGTGAGGAGCCGCATCCTCATTTCGGGGGCGCACAGGCTATTTACAACGTTATTGACAGCCGCCAGGCTGATCCCCAGGCGAACGTGATTGAAGCCTTGCGCGGACTTGGATACACCGAAGCCGCGTCTCACTATGTCCATTTTTCCTACGAAATGGTGGCGTTGACGCCGCGATGCGCGCTCGAGCTTGGCTACCAGATTTCCGACGAAGACAGGGATCGCCCCTACATTGAAGTCTCCGGGCGCAAGGGGTTCGGGGTAAAGGCCGACGCGCTTCTGGACAAACTCATAGCCGCCGCGAGGGAAGAAGTCGACAGCCGTCATCCTCAGCGAAGCCAGGAAGAACGAGAGGGAATCGCGCACCAGATCGCTGTGGGGGCTTTGCGTTACTTCATGCTGAAATTCACCCGGAACACGGTGATTGCTTTCGATTTCAAGGAGGCGCTCAGTTTCGAAGGCGAGACGGGACCCTACGTGCAATATGCCATCGTGCGCGCGCGCAACATCTTTCGTAAGGCGGGAACGACGCCAGATGCAGCTCTGTCAGGAGTGAGTGCCGGAAACTACCTCGAGGGCGATCTTTGGGAACTATGGATCATGTCCTCAAAGTTAAGTTTGTTGCTGGAGCAATGCATTGCGGCCGCAGAGCCCGCGTACCTGGCCAAGCATGCTTTCCAGTTAGCGCAGCTTTTCAATAATTTCTATCATCGTCACCACATCCTCACTGAGGAAGATCCCGCGCGTAAACAGTTCTTGCTGGCCACGGCCGCGGTAGCAGAGCGGGCACTCGTCCGTTCGCTCGCCTGGCTGGGAATCTCTGTCCCAGAGGTGATGTAACCTCAAAACATTCCCAAGAAAGAGCTGCTCTTTCTTGGGAATGTTTTTCTTACTGAATGGGACTCCCGTTCGCCATCAGTTGGTTCAACGTCTGCACGTCTGACTGTTTCACCGCATCGGGAAGTGGAGCATAGTTGAGCCCACTCGAGGCTTGCTGGCCATCCGTCACCACGTAGGTAATGAATTGCTTCAAGGCCGTACGCTTGCCCACGTCTTTGCCGTCTTTCGGAATGATCAGGAAGGTCAGAGTGGAAATAGGATATGCGTCCGGTGCGGATGCAGGTGGATTGGCAATCGGGCTGCGAGCGTCCTTCGCCAGCTGGTCTTTGAATGCATCAATCGCCGCCGTTGTCCCCGCGGTACTTGGCAGTACGTACTTGCCGGCCTGATTCTTAATCCCTGCCACCGGCAGTTTGTTCTGGGTTGCATAGGTTAATTCGACGTAGCTGATAGCGCCAGGAAATTGCTTCACCTGGCCGGTGACTCCCTCACTGCCCTTCGCTCCAAGACCGGTGGGCCATTTAACCGCGGTGCCCTTGCTGACTTGTTGCGCCCAGTCCGGGCTGACCGCGGAAAGATAAGTGGTGAAGGCGGCCGTGGTGCCGCTGCTCTCGGCCCGGTGAACGACCGTAATTTTCGCATTCGGCAGCTTCTCGCCGGGATTGTCCTGCTTGAGCTGCGGATCCTGCCAATTCGTAATCTTGCCCAGAAAAATTCCTGCAAGCGCCTCGGAAGAGAGCTGCAGAGGCTTCTGAAGACCGTCCAAATTGTAGGTGACACATATCGGGCCGGCGGATTCTGGAATCTGTATCACCGGTGCCATCTGCGCCATGTCTGCGTCAGAAAGCGGCGCGTCCGAGGCGCCAAAATCAATGGTGCCCGACTTCACCTGCTGAATCCCACCGCCACTCCCAATGGATTGGTAATTGATCTGAACGTTGGAGTGAGATTGTTGAAAGTCTTGAATCCAGCGTCCCATCACGGGATAAACAAAGGTGCTTCCGGCGCCATTGAGCGCAACCTGGTTGGATGAAGACTGGCAAGAGGTCAGAAGACCGACGGCCACAAAAACTGCAATCGCATAAGGAGCGTTTCCATAGGTCTTTTCGTAGGGCATAGGCATCCTTTTGGGCAAACGTTTGTCGAATAGGATGCCACGAGATGCCCATGCCTGGACAAAGTTCATCTACAATTCACGAACGAAACACGAGGCAACGACTCGGCGCATACAGCCCTCTGAGAGAGAAAGGGGTTGTAACTATGAGCACAAAATTGCAGGGAAAGAAGATTGCGATCGTAGCCACAGACGGCTTCGAGCAGGTGGAATTAACGGAGCCCAAAAAGGCTCTGGAGGCGGCCGGAGCGAAGGTGGACGTCATTTCCCCTAAGGCGGGAGAAATCAAGGGTTGGAAATTGACCGATTGGGGCGATCGCACCAAAGTGGATAGGACTCTGGACGATGCGAAACCTGCCGACTACGACGGGTTAGTCCTGCCCGGCGGCCAAATCAATCCAGACAAACTCCGGATCGAGCCCAAGGCCGTGGCTTTCGTGACCGAATTTTTCAACTCAGGCAAGCCTATCGGCGCTATTTGCCACGGGCCGTGGATGCTGGTCGAGGCGGGAGTGGTGAAGAAGAAAACGCTCACATCGTGGCCGTCGGTGCGAACAGACATCCGCAACGCCGGCGGTCACTGGGTCGATGAAGAAGTAGTGACGGATGGGAACCTGACCACCAGCCGCAATCCTGACGATATTCCGGCGTTTAACAAGAGACTCATCCAGGAATTCAGCCAAGGCAAACAAGCCCGCGCCACGCCAAAAGAACCCGCGGCCGTGGCCTCCTAGAGTGCCTTCCCATCGGGCACCTTGACTGTGTCCGATGGGCTATTTTGCGTAACTCCGTACCCACTCCGTGATAGTACGCATGGCAATCCCCGAAGGCCCTTTGGCCATCCACGGCTTGGCATCGTCTGACCAGGCCAAGCCGGCAATATCAAGATGGATCCACGGCGTGTCTTCGGCAAATTCCTTAAGGAACATCGCAGCGTTCGTTGCGCCGCCATAGCGGTTCACGCCGGTATTCATGATGTCGGCAATGCTGGACTTGATTTGATCCTTGTAGTCGTCCTCCAGCGGCAGGCGCCAGAACCGCTCCCCGGAAATCTCGGCTGCCCCCGTGAAGTGCCGGTACGCATCCTCGTCGTTGGTAAAGCAGCCGGCGTTCACTTGTCCCAAAGCCACCACGCAAGCGCCCGTAAGCGTAGCTGCATCGATCAGATGGGTTGCGCCGAGCTGCCGTGCGTAGGCTAGCCCATCCGCCAGCACCAGCCTCCCCTCAGCGTCGGTATTGACGACTTCGATGCTCTTGCCAGACATGGCTATCAGCACATCTCCCGGCTTCATGGCGCTTCCCGAGGGCATGTTTTCCGTCGCGCACACAATGCCGATCACTTTCACCGCAGGCTTGAGCTGGGCGATGGCCTGCATCGCGCCAATCATCGCCGCACCGCCTGCCATGTCGTATTTCATCTTCTCCATGCCGTCCGCAGGCTTGATGGAGATGCCGCCGGTGTCGAAGGTGATGCCCTTGCCCACCAATCCCAGGACAGGCGAGGCCGGGGCCTTTTTCGGCTCATAGGTCATCACGATCAGGGCGGGAGGTTCCTCCGAGCCCTTGGCGACTCCCCAAAACGCGCCCATCTTTAGTTCTTTGATCTTGTCGGCACCGTAGACCTCGCACTGCAGTCCGTATTGACGGCACATCTCTGCTGCTTTTTGCCCCAGCACGGTGGGTGTCATCACGTTGCCCGGTTCATTGATCAGGGCGCGGGCAAAATTCTGCGCCTCGCCCAGGATCACACCTTCTTGAACGCCGGCTTCGATCGCTGCCGGATTCGCGCCATTGCCCGCAACCACGCTAAGCTGCTCGATGCTCTGATCTTTGCGGTCCGACCGGTAGGTATCAGAATCGAAATCCCCGATATACGCACCTTCCACCACTGCCTTCGTGGCTGCCAGCGTGTCCAGGCCCTCCGGAATCGCGATGGTCAGTTCACGCAGCTTTCGAGGTTTGGCGAAGCGCACGGCCGCACCTGCTGCCTTGCGAACCTCCGCGGCCGTAAGCTTAGCCACGCCTACCAGCAGGATCCGCTCTGCCTTGAACCCATCCGGTTGATGCAGCAGGACTGTTTCGCAGCTCCCGGCGGCATATTCACCACTATTGAGGATGGGTGCGGTTGCTTTCGCCAACGGGCCGCCTGTCGTCAACAGCTTGACTGCAGGCTTGGTCTGCTTCTTCTCCGCCGAATCCAGAGCAAAGATAACCAATAGGGGACTACTGAGGCGGTCGAGCTTTGCCGATATAAATTTTGTCTGCATGTGCGATTGGGGTTTCCTGGTGACGATAAGTCTTTTCTATTGTTCTATTTGTGTTGGCTGCGCGCGATGGCCGCCCGAGCTTCCCGATCGTCCTCGCGACGCCGTTCGGTCTCGCGTTTATCCCAATCCTGCTTGCCTTTAGCTACGGCCAGCTCGCATTTCACGCGGCCATGGCGGAAATAAAGCCGGGTAGGGATGAGCGTTAAACCCTTCAACTGCGTCTTCCCCATGAGTTTTTGCAATTCCTGGCGATGCAGCAACAGTTTGCGGGTGCGCAACGAGTCGTGGTTCGAAGAGTTTCCGTGCGAGTAGGGACCGATATGAGCGTTCAGCAAATATGCTTCGCCATCTTTGATAATCCCGTAGGCGTCCTTGAGGTTGGCTTGTCCCTCGCGGATGGACTTGACCTCTGTACCTCTAAGGGCAATCCCGGCTTCGAACTTATCCAGCAGGAAGTAGTTATGTCCCGCGGCGCGATTCACTGCAGCGTCGCGTTCACCGGCAGCGACAGGCTCCCTGGGCTTCGCTTTTTGAGGGGATGGATTCGTGGTTTGACGCGGTGGCCGGGGCATACATTTGGTTATGAATCTTCATGCTAGCACGTGACTTGGGAGCGAAGGGTTGGCTGCTCCGGATGCTATACTCAGGCGATATTAACCAAGAGAAAAGCTGTTCTGGGCCAGTGCGGACGCGTCGATTTTTCTCCCTGGACAAATGTATTCGGCTATCTGGAGTGCGATGAATCGCCGTCAAAATATCTGTGCGCTGACCGCTTTGCTTGCCCTGCTGCTCGCTACGAGCATCTATTCCCTTGCCGCTTCTGGCAAATCGGCGAAAAAGCTTTACGCTCAAGGCCAGGTCGCCGAGGCCAAAGAAGACATCATCACGGCCTATGAGGACTACTACCAGGCCTGGGAAAAGGAACCCAAGAATCTTCGCTATAAGACTGCATACGAGCGGCTTCGCTTCCCCGCCGGCTCGGCGCACATCGAAAAAGGCGAGAAAATCATGGCCCAGGGCGACATCAGCGCAGCCCTGACCGAGTTTTTGCGCGCGATCGAGATCGACCCCAGCGACGAGCTGGCGCGCCAGGATATTCAAAAGGCGCGGGAGAAGCTTGCTATGCCCGCCCCTAACCAGGAAACCTCAATCCCGGAGGCCAAGGAACACGAACTGAACGATGTGGGCAGCCCGGTAGAGCTGAAGGCTGTTTCCAATGAACCGCTCACCCTGCACATGACCGAAGACAGCAAGGTGGTCTACTCGACCATCGGCAAGGCAGCAGGGATCAACGTGCTGTTCGACCCCGAATATACCTCCAAGCGTATCCAGGTGGATATCGCCAACGTATCCCTATTCGACGCCCTGCGCATCGTGGCCACAGTTTCCGGTACATTCTGGCACGCGGTCACTCCCAACACGATCTTTGTGGCCATGAACACCCGGGCCAAGCGACAGGAATTAGAGGAAGAGGCGGTACAGACCTTCTATCTGGCAAATACTGCCCAGCAAAACGACCTGAACGACATTCAGACCGCGCTACGCAATCTGCTGGTGAATGCCAAGCTCTATGGCGTACCGAGCCAGAGCGCCATCGTGATGCGGGCGACGCCGGACGAGCTGTTGCTGGCGCAGAAGCTGATCTACGACCTGGATAAGTCGCGTCCCGAAGTTGTGGTCGATGTAGCCCTCCTCGAAGTGAATCGGGATAAGACACGAACCATCGGCATACAGCTGCCGGGTACTGCCAGCATACAACTGCAGCCCCCGAACGCCACCAGCACCACTAGCACCACCAGCACTACCAGCACCACCAGCACCACCAGCACCACCACCACTACAAGCACTACAAGCACCACCGGCACCAATCTGACCCTGAACAATCTCGCCCACCTGAACGCCACCAACTTTGCTGTGAGCATAGGCCAGGCGACCGCCAACCTGTTGCTTTCGGATTCAGATACCAAGGTTTTGCAGAATCCCAGTATCCGGGCCACAGACGGGCAGAAGGCTGACCTGAAGATTGGCTCACGTATCCCGGTGGCTACCGGCTCTTATCAGACGGGTGCGGCGACCGCCGTTGTCAGCTCGCTGGTAAACACACAGTTCACTTATCTGGATGTTGGTGTGGAGATCGAGATTACGCCCATCGTGCACTACGATCGCGACGTGACTCTCAAGATCAAGATCATCTCCTCCGAGGAGAGCAGCCAGGTCAACATCGGAGGCATTACCGAACCGGTCATCAGCCAGAGGACCTCCGAGCAGGTGGTCCGCCTTAAAGAAGGCGAAGTCAACATACTTGGTGGATTTTTGCAGAAGCAGGATCTCATTACCGTTGGCGGAACGCCGGGCCTAGGCGAACTTCCGATCCTGAAGTACTTCTTCGCCTCCACGGCGCATGAGGTGTCGGACCAAGAGATTGTCTTCATGCTGACCCCACATGTCGTCCGCGCCACGGATATCTCTCCTTTGAACCTCAAGGAAATTGACACTGGCACGGGTACCAATGTCGAGTTGCGGCGCATCTCTGCGCCGGCGAACCAACAGCCGGGCGGCACAGGTACGCTGCCCCCCGGGCTGCAACCTCATCCCCCGACCGGGGCACCCGCAGGTGCCCCGGCCGCAGCGACCCCGCCTACCGCAGCGCCCACCCCACCGCCCGCGGTGTCAAGTACGATGACCCTGCAAATTGCTCCGCCTCAGACTCCGCCCAAGGCCGGCAGCACTTTCCAGGTGGCAATCAACCTGAGTGGCGGCCAGGACGTTTTCTCTGTACCAATGCAGGTCCATTACGACAACTCCAAGTTGGCACTGATCAATGTCGACACCGGCGGATTCCTGGGCCATGACGGCCAGGCCATCGCCTTAGTTCATCGCGACGATGGGGTTGGCAACGTGGTCATCTCGGCTTCACGCCCACCTGGAGTCGCCGGCGTGACCGGGGCGGGAACGGTTTGCGTTCTCACTTTCCAGGCCAACGCATCCGGGGACGCGGGCATGCAAATTATCCGTGCTTCGGTCAAGAACAGTGCCCAACAACCCGTCAACATTGCCGGTTCGCAGACCGTGGTACACGTTCAATAGGGCCCTGATATGCAGTACAAATTACCTCAACGCAGCGCAGCGGCAGGCAGGCAGGAGGGGCTGACGCTGGTGGAGTTGATTGTGACGGTGGCCATCCTGGCCATCCTGGCTTCGGCCGCTGTTCCTCTGGCCCGCTTCCGCGTGCAGCGCGAAAAGGAAAGGGAACTGCGGTACGACTTGTGGCAAATGCGCGATGCCATCGACCGCTACAAAGACGCCGCGGATAAGCACGCCTTTCAGACCAAGCTCGACAGCAACGGCTATCCTCCGGACCTCGAGACCCTGGTCAAGGGCGTAGACGCTCAGGGCAAGAGAATGAAGTTTCTGCGCCACATTCCGGTGGATCCGATGACCGGAAAGGCCGAGTGGAACTTACGCTCCATGCAGGACGAATCGAACAGCGACTCATGGGGAGGGCAGAATGTCTTCGATGTCACTTCCAAGTCGCAAGCCACTGGGATGGATGGAACGAAGTATTCCGATTGGTAGGCCTGTAAGCATGTCTCGCCCTCGCACACAATTCGCGCGTGGCTTCACCCTGGTCGAGTTGATGGTGGTGATGCTGATCATCGCCATTCTGGCCGCGATCGCCATCCCGGCGTATGTGGCATCGATCCGCGCTGCCCGGGAAGCGGTGCTCCGGGAAGACCTGCACGTCCTGCGGGACGCCATCGACGCCTACACCAATGACAAGAACAAGGCGCCACAATCTCTGGATGACCTGGTGAGCTCCGGCTATCTCAAGACCATTCCGATTGACCCGGTGACCCACAGCAACGCCACCTGGGTACCGACCATCGATGACACCCTGCAGAGCGTCGACCAAACCGACCCCGGCATGACCGATGTGCACAGCGGATCGGACCAGGCCGGGAGCGACGGCCAGCCCTATAACACCTGGTAGGGCTGGCGAAAACATTTCCAAGAAAAAGCATCCACACAGAGATCTCTCCACTGCGCTCCCCCGGATTTCCTGTCGAGACTTAGTGGCGTTGATCATCTTCATGCGGTTTCCTTTACGGGAAACCCGTTGTCTTGGCAAGTGCCGCGAAGTCGGAAATCCGGGTACGCTTCGGTCGAGATGACAAAGGGGAGAGGGGGCGCTTCCAGGAAGAGTAGTTGCGGGAAAGAAACCGTACTGGCAACTATTCTCGCTGGAGGCGCCCCTCTCCCCTTTGTCATCTCGACCGAAGCGCAGCGCAGTGGAGAGATCTCTGTGTGGATGCTCTTTCTTGGGAATGTTTCTTACTCGCCTGCCCGGGATAAGATCTGTGCCCACAATTCCTTAGTGCCGTAACCGGTCTTGCTGGAGCACAGAAGGATTTCGCTGAGTCCTAAGCCTTCCTTGAGCCGGGCTACCGCTTTTGGCTTCTCGTTCCCGGAAAGCTTGTCTGCTTTGGTACCTACCACGAGAAAGCTCCGGTCCATCCCTTTGAGGGAAGCAATCAATTGCTGATCGCTGGCCTGGACCGGGATATTACTGTCTACCAGGCAAACACACAGGACCAGGTTGGCCCGTTCTTCCAGATAGGGATTGATGAATTTAGGCCACTCCGCAGAAATCGACCGGGAGATCTTGGCATAACCGTAACCAGGTAAATCAGCCAGCAAAAGGCGAGGCACTCGCGCGGTTGACGAGTCTGACAAGGCAAAAAAGTTGATGGCCCGGGTGCGGCCCGGAGAAGCCGAAACCTTAGCCGCCTTTTCGCCTAACAATCCGTTGATCAGGCTCGACTTGCCAACGTTAGAACGGCCCAGGAACGCAAATTCCGGGGCCGTAGCAGGAGGAAATTGTTCAGGCGCTAATGCCGACAGCAGGAACTTTGTAAACACTACTGGGCGCGCGGCTGATCGGCAGCTACGGGAGGCTTGACCGCGGCCAAAGCCTCGGGAGTTTCCTCGTGCAACTCCGGCAGCGGAGCTTCCAGGGCGATCCTCAGCACGTCGTCCATTTGATCCACAAAGTGCAGCTTCATCACGCTGCGAAGATTCTCAGGAAGGTCGGCCAGATCCTTCTCGTTGGCTCGCGGCAAGACAGCTTCGAAGATACCTGCCCGGTGAGCTGCCAGCAGCTTCTCCTTCAATCCCCCAATGGGCAGAACCTTGCCCCGAAGAGTGATCTCACCGGTCATGGCAATGTCGCGCCGAACGCGTATCTTAGCCAGTGCACTCGCCAACGCTGTAGCAATGGTGATGCCGGCGGATGGACCATCCTTAGGAATGGCGCCCTCCGGCACATGCACGTGGATATCGAGGTTGCGATAGAAGTCCTTGGGTAGCCCCAGATGCTGTGCCCGGCTGCGGATGTAGGAAAGCGCGGCCTGTGCAGACTCCTGCATTACATCGCCCAGTTGACCGGTCAGGGTTAATTTACCCTTGCCGTCCAGCACCTGCACTTCGGTGGAGAGAATGCTGCCCCCAACCTCAGTCCAGGCAAGCCCGGTAACCAGGCCGATCTCGCTGGTCTCGTGCAACTGAGAGTCGCGAAACTTGGCTACTCCCAAAAACTCGTTCAGGTTGCTATCCGCGATGTCTTCCTTGTGTTTCGCCCCGTTGCGGACCACACGGCGTGCCACCTTGCGGCATACATTGCCGATTTCGCGCTCCAGATTGCGGACGCCGGCCTCGCGCGTATAGCCGCGAATAATGTCTACCAGGGCCGCATCGCTGAAGATCGCGTTCTTCTCGCTAAGGCCGGTCGCCTCGCGTTGCTTCTTGACCAGGTACTGCTTGGCAATCTCAAGCTTTTCCGCTTCGGTATAGCCGTGCAGGCGAAGAATCTCCATGCGGTCTTGCAGCGGGGCTGGGATGGTGTGCAGCACGTTCGCCGTAGCCACGAACAACACCTGCGACAAATCGTATTCCACGTCGAGGTAGTGATCCATGAAGCTTGTATTCTGCTCCGGATCGAGCACCTCGAGCAGTGCGGATGCGGGATCTCCGCGCAGGTCCGACGCCATCTTGTCCACTTCATCCAGCATGAAGACCGGGTTCTTGGTGCCCGCCTTCTTCATCGACTGGATGATCTGTCCAGGCAGGGCGCCGATATAGGTCCGGCGATGCCCGCGGATTTCCGCCTCATCCCGTACGCCGCCCAACGACATGCGCACGAATTTGCGGCCGGTAGCTTTGGCGATCGACATCCCTAACGAGGTCTTGCCAACGCCTGGAGGTCCGACAAAGCAGAGGATAGAACCCTTGGGATTTTTGACCAGCTGACGTACCGCGAGAAACTCAAGAATGCGCTCCTTGATTTTCTCCAGGCCGTAGTGATCCGCGTTCAATACCTTCTCGGCATGATCGATGCTGCGCGTTTCCTTGCTTCTTTTCTTCCACGGCACCGCCAGCAGCCAGTCCAGGTAGTTTCTGGACACGGTCGACTCAGCCGACATCGGCGGCATGGCCTCCAGCTTCTTCAACTCCTGGATGGCTTTGTCGAACACATCCTTGGGCATGCCAGCGCCGTCGATCTTCTTGCGCAGCTCATCGAATTCACTCTTTTCCCCGCGGCCCAGTTCCTTCTGGATGGCCTTGATTTTCTCGTTGAGGTAATACTCTTTTTGCGCGCGCTCCATCTGCCGCTTCACCCGGCTCTGCACGCTGCGATCCATGTTCAACTTCTCGATCTCGATGTCCAGAACATCCGCCACCCGGGATAGGCGCTCGCTGGGATCAAAAATATCCAACAGCTCCTGCTTTTCTTCGATCGAAAGCTGCAGGTTGGCGGCGATGGTGTCTGAAAGCTTCGCCGGCTCATCCATCCGCACGGCGGCGATCATGGTCTCGTAATTCAGTGACTGCTGCAGCTTGACGTACTGCTCAAACAGGGAAGTAACCCGCTGCATCACCGTCTCAATTTGCGGATTCACTTCCAGTTGCCGGTTGGCGACTCGCACCGTGGCTACGAAAAAGCCATCTGAGTCGTTCATTTCGACAGCTTTGGCCCGTTCCAGCCCCTCGACCAGGACCTTGATATTTCCGTCCGGCATCTTGACGCTCTGGACGATGTTCCCAATGGTGCCCACCGAGTAAATGTCTTCCGGCCGCGGCTCATCGATGCCGGCGTCGTGCTGGGTGGCCAGAAAAATCTTGCGATCCCCGGTCAGCGCCTCTTCCAGCGCTCGGACGCTGGACTCACGCCCAACCACAAAGGGCGTCATCATGTAAGGAAAGATCACCATGTCCCGAATGGGCATCATGGGGAGCTTGCGAAGATCGCCTTTGTCCCGGGTTTCCTTTGCTTGTGTCACGTGATTTTTCCTTTCACTTAATTCCCTTATACAGAGGAAAAGGGACTTGCGCCAATGACCCGGCCGTTGAGGCGTTCAACCGATCAACAACCTCGGGTGCCCCACACCTCCCGTCTTTGGGAGACGTGGATACAACAACTATTTGATGGCGCAACTGGCAGCACGGAGTTGCACATCCCGCAAAACACGCAGGATGTGCAATTCCCAAGGGGGGAGTAACCTAGCCTGCCTTCTCCAGCAGAGTTACGGAAAGGTCGCGTTTTTGCACCATTTCCGCGGTGATATCCAATTCCTTGATCTTCTTGTTGCTGGGGAGGTGGTACATCAAGTCCAACATCAGCTCTTCCAGGATCATGCGCAGTCCGCGCGCGCCCACCTTGCGATTCAGGGCCTCGCGGGCGACCGCACGGGAGGCGTCATCGGAAAACAGCAGGCGCACACCTTCATACTCAAACAACCGTTGATACTGCTTGAGGATGGCATTGCGGGGCTTGGTGAGGATCTCTACCAGGGCAACCTCGTCAAGCTCATCGAGAATGCCGATTACCGGTAACCGTCCGACAAACTCAGGGATAAGCCCGAACTTAATCAAGTCCTGGGGCTGAGCCTGACGCAGCAGTTCCGTGTCGCGTTGTGCCGGCAATGTCCCTGCCTCTTGCGCATCCTTTTCCGAGAGTGCCTTGAAGCCAAGAGCCTTCTTTCCTACGCGCCGGCCAATGATGCGTTCCAGCCCAACAAAAGCGCCGCCGCAGATAAACAGGATGTTGGTGGTGTCGACCGGCGTGAACTCCTGGTGGGGGTGCTTGCGTCCGCCCTGGGGTGGGACGTTGGCTACTGTGCCCTCAAGAATTTTCAACAGGGCCTGTTGCACGCCTTCACCGGAAACATCGCGGGTGATGGAAGGATTTTCATCCTTCCTGCCAATCTTATCGATTTCGTCAATGTAAATAATGCCGGTCTGGGCTCGGGCTACGTCGCCATCCGCTGCCTGCAGCAGCTTGAGGATAATGTTTTCAACATCCTCACCCACATATCCGGCTTCGGTCAGCGTAGTCGCGTCCACAATCGCGAACGGCACGTCCAACATCTTGGCGAGTGTGTGCGCCAGCAGGGTCTTGCCGCTTCCGGTTGGACCCACGAGGAGGATGTTCGACTTGGAAAGCTCCACATCGTTGCCCCGCGTACGGTTCATCTGGATACGCTTGTAGTGGTTATAAACCGCCACCGCCAACTTCTTCTTCGTCTGCTCCTGGCCGATAACGTACTCATCGAGAAAGCCTTTTACTTCCTGCGGTTTGGGCAGATGCGCCGGCGCCGCCCCGGGCTGAGTTTCGCCCCGGTCATCCTCCAGGATGGAGTTGCAGACCGCGACGCACTCGTCACAAATGTATGCCCGCGGGTAATCGCTCGGTGAGGAGATCAATTTTGCAACGGCGTCCTGCGATTTATGACAGAACGAACAACGGAGCGTATCGTCTGTTCCCCTCGGCGTTTTCATACTGCAACTCCTTTGGCCTGGCGGCCTGTCACGTGCGCGGCCGGTCTATGATTTCGTCAATAATGCCGTACTCTTTGGCTTGCTGGGCGTTCATGATGAAGTCTCTTTCCACATCGCGTTCAATACGTTCCAGGGGCTGCGCGGTGTGTTTCGACATCAACTTGTTGGTGATCTCGCGAATGCGCAGAATTTCGCGGGCGTGTATATCTATATCGGTCGCCTGACCGGAAAGGCCACCCATCGATGGCTGGTGAATCAGGATGCGTGAGTTGGGTAGAGCAAAGCGCTTCCCCTTGTTGCCGCTCATCAGCAGAAAGGCCGCCATACTAGCCGCCTGCCCGATACAGTAGGTCACCACGTCATTGCGAATGAATTGCATCGTGTCGTAAATGGCCAGGCCTGCAGTGATCGAACCACCCGGCGAATTGATATACAGTTGAAGGTCTTTCTCCGGGTCTTCACCGGAGAGGAACAACATTTGGGCGATTACCAGGTTTGCGATCTGATCGTCGATCGGGGTTCCCAGAAAAATAATATTGTCGCGAAGCAAACGAGAGTAAATGTCGTAGGCTCGCTCGCCTCGACTCGTCTGCTCGACCACCATAGGTACAAGTGCCATGCGCTCCCTTGCTTCTGTTCCCGCGGACAACATTACGCCCGCTCTTGAATTACCCGTTAGTTCAGGACGCTAACCGCTCATACAACATCGCGCCCATCTTCTCTCTACGTAAGCGTTCCCGGATTCTAGCGAGGCTGCCGTCCTCAGTCAAACGCACGCGCAGGGCATCCACCGGCTCGTGCAACTGCACTGAGATGCCATGCAGTTCATTTTCCACATCTTCTTCAGGCACGGTCACGTTCTCTGCGTCGGCAATCCGATCAAGCAGAATGGATCCCTTCACCTCAGCGGTAGCGGAAGGGCGCTGAGCCGCCCGCAGCCGATCGAAATCAAGATTGCGCATGTCTTCTGTACGCATGCCCTGGGAGGCTAGTGCGCGTAGTCCACGATCCAGGCGCGCATCTATCTGCTGTTGCACGAGCGACTCCGGCACCGGAAACTCGAAGCGGGTGACCAGTGCATCCAGCAGCCGGTTGGTGGTTTCGCTTTGTACCTGCCGTTGCTTATCGCGGGCCATGTACTCGCGCAACTGCCTGGTGAAGTCTTCAAAGCTTTCGTACTTCCCCAACTCCCTGGCGAGCTCGTCATTCATTTCCGGCTCGATCTTTTTCTTGATGCCTTTCACTTCAAGATCGTAGGCCACCCTCTTGCCAGCTAGTTGCCGCTCACCAAAGTCCGGCGGATAGCTCACCTCGAACTTTAACTGTTGGCCCACCGTCGCCCCGCGCAGAGCGGCATTGAAACTGTCCAGTGTGTTCGGACCGCCGACCTGGACCATGACATCCTGCCCGGTAATCGGTTGCTGCGCGTCAAGTGTGTCGGGGGGTGTGGCTTCGCTTTCCGCAGGCTGCACGTTCCCGGTAAAGCTGATTTGTGCAAAATCGCCATCGGCCAGTGGGCGATCTTCGGTGACCGGCTCCATGGTGGAGCGGGAATCCCGAATCCGCGCTAGCTCAGCATCCACCTCGCCGTCAGTCAATTCTGTGGAAGGCTTCTCCACCTTCACGTCTTTGTAGCCATCAATCGAGAAGTCCGGAAGCACTTCAAATGCTGCTTTGAAGCGTAGAGGCTTGCCGTCTTCGAGGTCGATTTTGGTCACTTGGGGCTGGGAGATGGGCTTCAACTGCCTCTCGGCGATCGCCGTGCGAAAGTGCTCCGGGAGCACTGCTTCCATCACGTCCTGACGGATTTGTTCGGCGAAGCGGCCCCGGATAAGAGACTCCGGAACCTTGCCCGAGCGAAAGCCCGGGATTCGCGCCATCTTTTTGTATCGTTTAGTAACTGCCTGAAAATTGCGGGTCACTTCGTCCGCAGGGATTTCAATTTCAACTTCTCGGGTGCAGTCAGGGTTTAGGGTTGCCACTGCATGCGAGTGGCCCTCATGGTCGTGTCCGCCAGGTTCCTCGGTGGTGGTGTCCACCTCGCCGGATTGCGGAGTCGTTTCAATCATTTCGCTTGAGCTCAACGTTATGCCTTCCAGATTCGCTCGCTCTCTGCGCGGCTGCAATGGCGAAAACGATGCAAGCGCTCAGGAGCCCATAAACAGCCTGCTTTCATCGTATGGGGCTTTGCCGGGAGGGTCAAACCCGCAGCGCAAGGAATGCGAAGCCGCTATTAACCAGAATACACCCTTTTCTTATTACCTTTGGGGATGCGGCGGGCTAGAGCTCCTCTTGCCGTGGCGTGCGGACATGCGTAACGAACCGTGGATCGGCAGCCTGGTAGTGCTTGAAATTGCGTCGTCCGTCACTCAGAGAGAGGTTGCCGTTCACGGTCCTGCGAACGACATCTGCGTCGCGGTCATCCTGACCATCATCCTGCCACCAGCAAACCTGGCAGAGCTCCAGGGCTTCGGGCAGCGCCAGCGTCTTGTACCCGCAGCAGAGGCAGCGGGCCGCAGTCGCTCTTCGCATGTTACAAGTATCCTCCGAATCCGCGCACTACTGCGAGGACCTCGCGCTGGGACGCCATTACGACGGTAACTTCAAACAACTTCGGCCGCCCATCCCTGGCGGCTCTTTCCCTTGCGAAGCGCAGGCAAATCCCTACGGCTTGAACAACGCCAAGCGAACCTTCCAGGTAACCGATTGTCCTGGACGAAGTGTCACCATGCCGGTATCCATGCCCTTCCATTGCTTGCCAAAAGGATCGACGTAATTAAATTGATCTTCGATGGCAACAAACGAACTATTTTTTGGCGAATAAACCTGGATCGTCCTGATCTCCGGAGACAATGCAGAAACCACTAGCCCGTAATTCGACTCCGGATCCATTAGCTTGACCTCCGCTGCGCCGCCGGCTCGCTCCAGGTGGGAGAAATTGTCATCAAGAAAGTGATCGTCCAGGGCAACGCCGTCGGGGGCGTTGTAGTCGTACTCTGTTCCCTTGACTGGCTTGAGTTGTCCGGTGGGGAATGCGTCACCGTAATTGTTCACCAATGCCATCATCGACGCCGGAACGTGCAGTCTGGCTTGGGCCCGGTGCCCGCTCGGTATCTCGAAGTAGGGATGCCAACCGATGGACATAGGCTCCGGTTCTTTGCCCACATTTTTGGCGGTGATGGTGGCGTCGACCGCATCCCCGGTGAGGGCGATGGTCAAGTTCAGGTCGGTGTCGGAGACCCAGTGGCCACCGAAATCTCCGGCGTGGATAACACCGGTTACTGTCTGTCCGTCCGCGGTGGTTTCGGTTTGCAGATTTTCAACCTTGGCCTGGTTGATCAAGCCGTGAATCGCGACTGAACGTCCGCCGGGATTCTTGCTGGGAAAGTTTGCCGGCAGAGCCAGCGTGTGGCCGCGCCATTGCGTGACCACCGACTTGCCGTCGGAGGAAAGTTCTCCAATGATGCGATTGGGGTAGGGAATCAGAAAGGATCCTCCGAACCCGAAGGAAGCGTTCCCTTGCTCATCTTTGCCGGTGCTGGTGAGTTGACTCGCGGCATCCTTGACCGAGGGCGAGTGCATGAGGGGTATTTCGCCTTTGCCCGGGATAGCGGCAGTGACCTGGAACATGTTCATTCCCCGCCCGGGAAACAGGGTCACGGAGAGGAATTCCGGCTTACTACCGCTGCTGGTTGCCTTCCGCGAAAGCGTCAACACGTCGTCGCCCCCGACCTGGATGGCAGCCGGTGTTGCCGGCTGCGGCGGCGGTTCGCTGGGCGGCTGTTGCCGGCAGCCGGCTGCGAGCAAAGTTAATCCTGCCAGAAGTGTTCCTAACCGTTTGTTTCCCTTATCCATAGGTGTTCCTCAGGAGCCTCAGTTCGCAGTTGCACCGCTGCCCAAAGCGGGCAAGAAAAAGCAAAAATCATATTACGCTGTGTTTCCGAATCAGCCTTACAATCTGGTATGAGTTTCATCCCTCGACCGAATCCAGGTTCGCCCATTGGCTCGGGCTCGCCTATTGCAAGTCCCGGTCTGCCTGCGGCCAAACCTGGCCTTCCCTCGTCCAGCCCGCTCGTTCTTTTCAACCAGGACGTGATCCGCTGCCATCGATGCACCCGTCTGCGCAAGTATTGCGAGGAAATAGCCACCAGCAAGCGTCGTGCTTACCGCGATTGGATTTATTGGGCGAAGCCCGTCCCTTCCTTCGGTGATGAAAAAGCTCGTGTATTGATCCTGGGGCTGGCTCCGGGCGCCCACGGCTCCAATCGCACTGGCCGCCCCTTTACCGGCGACGGTTCGGGCGACTTTCTCTATCCCGTCCTCCACCACGCCGGCTTCGCCTCGCAACCGAATGCGGTATCTCGGGGCGACGGGATGAGGCTGTCGGATTGCTGGATCAGTTCCGTGGTCCGCTGCGCTCCTCCGGATAACACCCCCAAGCGTTCGGAACTGGAGAACTGTTCGTCTCATCTCGACGAGGAGATCTCGCTCCTGAGCAATTTGCGCGTAATTGTCTGTCTCGGCCGCATCTCCTTCGACAGCTTCTTGCAGCATCTGGCGCGGACGGGTCAGTGTGAGCGCAAACCGCGGTTCAAATTTGCCCATGGCGCGGAGTATGCGCTCCCTGGCGGCCGCTACCTGATCGCCAGTTTCCACCCGTCGCTGCAAAATACCAACACCGGCAGGCTGACGAGTACCATGTTGTTCCAGGTCTTTGACCGTGCGCGGACTTTGGCTAGCCCAACGGAAGCCCCGCGAACGCTGCGGCGTTAAAGACCGTCTTAACGCGCAGCGCTTTACCCGAGCCAAGGACTCTGGGGCACCCGTGGTTGGGGAAGGTCTTAGACCGGGGCTCTGAGGGAAAGCCTTAAACAGAAGTGGTGAAGGCCAGTCTTAACCAAGAAAAACTGGAGCGGGAGACGGGGATCGAACCCGCAACCAACGGCTTGGGAAGCCGCTACTCTACCATTGAGCTACTCCCGCCCGCTATTACCCGCTTATTCTAACCTTTATGCCCTCCTTCCGCCTCCGCACAATTTTGCTCGTCCTCGGCGCGCTGGTCGCGGGAGCTGTGCTCCGTCTGTGGTTCATTCACGCTTTTCCTCAGATCCAGGGAGACACCCTCCTCTATGCGGATATCGCCAGGAATTGGCTAAACCACAGCATCTACGGCCGCTCCATCCTTCACCCGGGCGGTCCGTCCACCATCGCTCCCACCCTGGTTCGCTTACCTGGATATCCCGCCTTACTCGCCCTCAGCTTTGCCCTGTTCGGGCAACAAAACTACCTCGCCGTTCTCTACCTGCAGGTCATTATCGATCTGGCAAGCTGCCTGCTGATTGCAGGATTCGTGCGCAAAGTCTATGGGCCCCGGGCTGCGATGGCAGCTCTCTGGCTCGCCGCGCTTTGTCCCTTTACCGCAAACTACGTGGCCATGCCACTCACCGAAACACCTTCCATCTTTTGCGTTGCCCTCGGCCTCTACGCATTTGCGGGCCTACTCGAACGGCCAAACTGGAAATGGATTCTGGCGCTTGCCTTCGCCTGGAGCTACGCCGCGCTCTTGCGGCCCGACGGCGCCCTGCTGGCTGTTGTCTTCTTTCCCGCCCTCGTTCTCTACGGCCGCGGCTCTTTCGGCCTTGCCCAGTCGCTACGCATCGCCTTGCTATGCGGGTTGGTCTTGATCCTTCCCTTTGCTGCCTGGACGATCCGCAACTGGCGCACCTTCCACATTTTTCAGCCGCTCGCCCCGCGGTCCGCTACCGATCCAGGAGAACGGGTTACCCCAGGATTCCAACGCTGGACGAAAACCTGGATCGCCGACTTTGCCTCGACCTACGAAATCTATTGGAATGTGCCCGGGGATGAAATCGATATCCACGCCCTGCCCGTACGAGCCCTGGACGAGGACTCACAGCAAACACTCAACCTGATCTCGCAATACAACGTTGCCGATGTGGTCACACCGCAAATCGATGCCGGCTTCGCCGCGCTGGCGGCAAAACGCATCCAGGCTCATCCAGTTCGCTATTACGTGACGCTGCCACTGCTGCGGCTCGCCGGTATGTGGTTTCGCCCCCGGGTGGAAATGCTCAACATAGAACTGCGCTGGTGGCAATACGGCCTGCACCACGAAGAAACCCGTATCTCGTATGCCTAT
>CAZSUK010000445.1:0-7287 GCA_964609355.1 uncultured Acidobacteriaceae bacterium
GAGAGCGAGTGATCGAACAGAAACTTGTTCGATGTAGGGCAGAGGATGACCGCCGCCTGTCGCTGGTTGATCAGGGCGACTGCTTCAGGGGTGCATCCGAGTCCATGAACGAGCACTGTGCGCTGGTCGAGAGCATGCATGCGGTCGAGTGCAAACACTTCCTCCGCGCTTTCCTCATCGACGCCTTCCGCAGCATGCAGAATAAAGGGCGCATCCTCGCGGTTCCGAGCGAATTTCCCTGCCAGGTCCGGCTCAAGCGAAAGCGAGTGTGCCCAACCAAACCCGGAAACCACCCTGACTGGAAATCCAGGACCGACTAGCTCCTGGGTAATCGGGTTGTGATGACACACCGTGGTCACACCACTGAGCAGGTTGCGGATCGCTCCCCACCACAAACGAACCGGCTTGGGCACCTCGCGATGGAGTGCAATCAGCGACGCATGGTTGGCGTGAATATCTTCGGCCCACTGTTTAGCATTCTCATACGGACCATCCCCGATATTGGGGAAGAGACTGAATTCCAGATGGTCGTGGGCGTTGATCAGACCCGGAAGCAGCAGAAATCCTGAGAGATCAATCGAGATCTCCCCCAGGGAGCGAAACCGCTCACTTGACCGGCCACCGTTCTGGGCCAGATGGATCATCCCTCCAACAATCGAAAGGGAACCCGGTTCAGCCGAGTCTGGGCCACGCGCACACCGGCCACCCGTAAGACGAACCGAACCGCCAGCGTCCTGCGCCACCAATCGTGATCGCCGCGACACCGGCGGCTTTCGCAACTGCAGCACATAGATTGCCGGGAGGCCGGCCGCAGATTCATACAGATCTTCCCGGCCACATTCCTCAAAAATGTGCCGTTCCGGAGTTCCAAACACCGGCTCAATCAGAGAAACCTGCGTAAACCCACGGTCCTCGAAGGCCTGGACGATCCTGCTCAGCGGCCATCCTCGTCCATCCAACTGTGTGCCTCTCTTCCACCGCAGAGACGCTTCTGTTTCTGGATGCATGTCCGTTAGGAAAATCATTGCTCCCGGACGCGACACCCGATCGATCTCCTGCGCAAAGCCTTCCACATCGTCAAGATAGCTAACCACGAAGGAAGACAACACGAGATCGGCCGAGGCGTCACGGACTGGAAGGGCTGTGCAGCTTCCCAGAAGTAGTTCGCAACCGTGGTTGAGCTTGCTGGCAGCCAACCCCAGCATCACCGGGGAAATATCCACGCCGACCAGGCTTCTCGGAGACCGGCCCGCGAATTGTCCAAGCCATCGCCCCGTACCACATCCGGCGTCCAGGACATCCAGCCCGCGAACATCGCCAAGTCTGGGTAAGAGCACACGCTGTTCCAGCGCAAGCAGAGGGTTTGGCTGGGTGTCATAACTGGGAGCCCAGCGATCAAATACTTCTGAAGGCAGGCAGGAGAGCTGGCTCATAAACTCTCCCGCTTCGGCTTGCGCAGTTGAACGAATGCGTTGGCCCACTCGAGTTCAAGCGGAAAGCTATAGAAGCGGAATGCGTACCGCCACCAGCTCAACAGCTTCAGAAAAATGCGGCTCCATTGCGGCGTGCGAATATCCTGGACCGTTGGCCAGCGGGAGGCGACCACGGTTTCAAAGTTATCAATCAGCCTCTTGGTCTTGGGCTTGAGCCAGGGGGCATGGGTATCGATACGAAGCGTGTAATCCAGCCACTCTTTACTCGCCCACCCGGCCGGGCTATCCGGAAAGGAAATCTTGTCGTCCACCTCTCCATACATCTTGTCCGGCTGCGGAGTTGGGGTGTAATGCTGCACAATAATTTCAGAGGCAGGGTTGATTCGTTTCAGCTTGCGAATAAAACTCACTGTCTCCCTGGTATCGCGCTCCGGATCCCCCGGGTTGCCGATGACAAACGAAAATTCAGGAATGATCCCGAACTGCCGCGTGCGGTGTGCCATCGTCACCGTCTCTTCGGTGGTGATGCCTTTTTGCATCTCCTTCAACACCCAGTCAGAGCCCGATTCGGCTCCAAAAAAGATCATGGTGCAGCCGGCCTTCTTGATTGCCTCCAGCGTGGCGTCTGAGTAGCGAGACATAATATCCACGCGGGCTTCGCACCACCAGCGAAGATTGAGCGGCGCCATGAGGTCGGCCAGTTCACGCGCGTGATCTTCGCGCAGAAAGAAATTCATGTCGTAGAACTGAACCGAGTCAGCTCCATAGCGTGCCACGAGGTAGTTCAGGATCTTCACTGTCCTTTCCGGAGATTCCATCCGTTCCGCTCTGCCGTACGCGGCATGCACACCGCAGAAGCTGCAGTTGAAAGGACACCCGATGCTGGCATGATGAACCGCGGTGCGCTTGCCGAAGAAGGAAGGCCGCAGGTACTTCTCCACCGGAAGGCGATGAAAGGGTGACCACGGAAATTCATCCGGCCCCTTCATCGGCCGTTCTGGATTGGTGCGGTGAAATCCGAACGAGTCCTTATAGCAGAGCCCAAGGATCGAATCGAGCGAACGTTTGCCCCGCAGAGCGTCGATCAGCTCCAGCAGTGTATCTTCGCCCTGGCCACGCACAACGTAGTCCACGTACTTCGCATTCAGGGCGGTATCCGGATAGAGGGAAGGGAAGTAACCGCCCCAGACAATCCGCACCTTGGGCCGCTGGCGGCGTATCTCGCGGCAGGTCTCCATCGCCGCCACCATTTGGGGCCCAGGCATGCAGGAAACGCCAAGCAACTCGACCTGGTGCGTGTTGATGGTACTTAGAATCGCAGCGGTGGGATCGTCTTCCAGGTTGCCATCGATAATCCTGTATTCCTCGCGGCCTTCGAGCACTGCCGCAAGCGCCAGCACCGCCAGCGGGAGCCGGCAATTGCGAGGCTTGGTGGCCCGGGGATGGAAAAGGATGATCATTTCACTACCTTGGCGCTATAGATTCTGAATCGCGATGGTTTACGCGCCCGTCGAAGTCTGGCGAGCAACGGCCGCAGGTGCCAGCGGATGCCGTAATAGGGAGCATGGGTATGCCACCGGACTGGCAAACGTCGCTCGATAGCCCGCAATCGCTGGTCGGTAAGAAATTCCAGGCTCCGGAGGGCGTCGGATGGAAAGCCATAGCGTTGGATAAATAGAGCACGGCGTTCTTCGAGCATCCGCAGCCCGCTCCATTCGTCGCCGTACCACGGAGAGTCCGCGATCACAACCATGCCTCCGTTGCGAACACAGCGAAGTGCTTCCGCCATTGTCTTTTCGTAGTTTTCCGAATAATGGAACGAAGCATTAAAGATCGCCAGGTCAAATTGAGAATCCGCAAACGGCAAATTGTCGAGCTCTGCTTGCACCCGCGGAAATAGTGAGCCCAGTCGCTCCGTATAGTGGGTGGCCGCTCCCAGTCCGTCCTGGTTGTTGGTAAGTAGATCGACGGCGACGGGTATGTGGCCGTGGCTTTGCAGGCGATAGCTCATCCAGCAGTTACCCGCGCCCAGGTCCAGAATGCGAAGGCGAGTCTTCGTCAGTGAGGCAACCCGGGGAGAATGTTCCGTTCCATGTAGCGAAAGGTCCGCGCGCGAATGGCCCATTGCGAACTGAGGAGGCCCGATAGGTCCTGATATGGAAGCGCGAGATAGTAATCACTCTCTGTACTCCCTCGTCCCTCCGATGCCCGAATTGATTGATAGTCGTTGATAAACCGTGCGTAGCGAAGTATACGGTCCGGCAACAGCGCTCTCAATATTCCGCGCTCACAGCTCAATCTCAACCCGCAGTCAGAGCAGTCAATCACCGTGGCCTCGGCCTGTTGCAAGTAGCCGATCGAGCCAAAGCAGCCCGGGCATCGCAGCACAATCTCGGCGCCTTGCTCTGTGTAATTGCTTTTCACCTGTTCCGGCGCGCTTAGCAGCATCGCCCCTCCGCCCGTTCGAAGTGGATAAGCATGTGATCTCCGAGCGTTCTGACCCAGGGCAGCCGGCAAATATAGCTGTCGATTCGGCGAGACAGCCGGAGCAGCCGCGGATGTTTACGCACCAATGGTTCCAGGTACGAAGGAGGAACTGCTATGCCGATCCCGGTGCAGGAACGCATACGAAAGAAAGAGGAGAAAGAACGCCTGACCGCCCGCAGCGTTGGATACCTTACTCGTACCGTCAGCCCCTCTACTCTCACGGTTGCAACTCCCGAGCATCTGCGGAACGCCTTGCGGAACTGTCCGTGAAGGACAAACCAGACCATTTCTGACAGGCAGTAGCGAGTGGAAAGGCAGATGAGGACGGGAGCACTCGTAGTGATCAGTTCCGCCAACTGGCGGGCCGTATGGTTCAGGTCCGCGACACAGTTCAATCCGGAGAAATTCGAGAAGGCGGCGTCGAATAACTCTCCCCGGTCGAGCTGCGAAAGCTGCTCTGTCGCCAGATGCCGGAACTGGATCGGCGCCTCCGGGTCTTCGCTCCGCATACGTTGGCGAGCCCTATCGATCATTCGCTTCGAGGCATCGCAGGCCACAACAGACATGTCATGCTGCGCCAGGAAGAGAGCATCTTCTCCGGTTCCACAATTGAGCTCCAGGATATGAGACCCGGGTTCGACGGTGTCGAGCAGCACGTCCCAGACGGCTTCACGCTGGGCACGGCCAATCATGGAGCGGGTGAACATGTCATCGTATTTCGCGGCCAGGCGATCGAACGCGAGCACCGTCTGTCGTTCGACGGCGACAGTCATGCCTCCACCTCCGAGAGGGTCGAGAGCAGCCCCGCCCGAGCCTGCTCGATACTGTGGCGAAGACTGGTGGCGCTCTCTGAATTCGCTGCACCACTGCCGGCCAGGCGGGCAAGCTGCACTTCCTCTCGCAACAGCCTGTCAGCGTAGCCATAGAACTTCTGCGAGTGACGGCCCTTAATCTTCAGCTCGCGATCGGAGCTTGTGCCCCATGGCTGAAGCTGAACCAGCCGGTCCGACATCTTCTTGTAGTAAGGAGTTCCCTTGATGGGATACGACACCGTGGTAAAAAAGATGTCCGGTTGTGAGGTGCTGACGTGCCGAATCGTAGCTTCGATGTCTTCCAGGTCTTCGCCTTCGTAACCCCACATGAGGAACATGCCGCTTTCAATACCGCGCTCACGGCTCATGGCGACCGCCTGCTGCACCTGTTCGACCTTGACCCCGCGTTCCATGGAATCGAGGAGCCGCTGCGATCCGCTTTCCGACCCTATCCAGATGCGAAAGCAGCCCAGTTCCGCCAAAAGATCCAGCATCTCCGGGTTCAACCGATCCGCGCGCGAGATGCACTCAAACGGAATGCGCAGGCCGCGCCTGCGCATTTCGGCGGCATAATTGCGCAGCCACTGGTGGTTGATGGTGAAGACATCGTCCGACACCCACACCATATCGGGGCTATAGGTATTCAGCAGCCACTCCACCTCATCCACCACCAGCAGAGGATTGCGCCGCCGGTGTGTCTGTCCAAAGACCTGGTGACTGCACCAGCGGCACTTGTAGGGGCAGCCGCGCGCGGTGATGAAGTTCACTGATCCCTTTCCGTGTGCGTCGCGCCAGGTCTTTACGTAACGGTGGATATCGATTGCCTGGCGAGCCGGCCAGGGCTGGCTATCGAGATCGGAGATCTGTGTGCGCTGTCCGGTTTCTTGCATGGTCCCGGCCGAATCGAGGTATGCAATCCCCGCAATGGTCGAGTAGGAGTCGACGCCAGCGCGAAACGACTCAAGTAATTCTCCGACCGTGAGCTCACCCTCGCCAAACACGACGAAGTCCGCCCCCGCCTGTAGATATTCGAGGGCGTAAGCTCCAGGTTCCGGACCTCCCACGATCGTCTTCCAGCCCGCTTCGCGTGCGACCTTAAGTGTCTCGACCACATTCTTGCGCGTCATCAGGTTTGCATAGATGCCCAATACCGAAGGCCTCTCGCTGCGCAGGTGGGAGAAGAGCGCATCCCTGCTGGAGAACGTAGTATCGAACACTTCGACATCGAACCCTTGTTTTCTGAGGTGCGAACACAGATACAAAATACCCAGCGGCGCGTAGGGCTTCAGGATCTGAAGCTCTTTGGGATCTTCGTAGAGAAAGTAACCGTGTGCTAGTAAAAGCTCAGCCATTTACCCCTCCTCATCGCGCCGGTTGAGCGATCTGCAGTTGAACCAGCTGATCGTTATTCGGAGCGTCGTAATGTGCGAAGGTAGTTGCCTCAGAATTCCTGCTGCTTTGCTCCATCGCAAATACCTTCCGCCAAAGTGAGATCAAATCACTCGCGGCGCGCTGGTTGTGCCACGAGTCCACCTCTGCGTGGAGAGCATTGCGCAAGGCCAGGTAAAACTCATCTTTGTAAGCCGCCTTGAACATCAGGCACAGGTCGTCGCTATCGGTCCAATTTCTCTTGGCGCCGATCTGCTCCTGCACCCGATCGAAGAATGCGGTGCCGGGAAGTGGATAGGAAACCGAAATGCCTACGTCATCCGGCCGTGTACTCCGGACCAGCGCTATTGTTTGCTGAATGTCTTGCCACTTCTCTCCGGGGTAGCCGAACTGCAGAAAAAAGCAGGCGCGGATCCCGGCTTTTTTGAGCCGCGTGCGAGCAGCTTCCACCTCTGCGACCCGCAATCCCTTATCCATGGAATCCAGCACTTTTTGCGATCCGGATTCGACCCCCATCCATACTTCCGCGCAACCCGCCCGTTTAAGACTGGCCACGGTTTCTTCGCTCATCAGGTCGGCCCGGGATTGAATTTTGAATGGCAATACGCAGTTCTTCGCCTCAACCTCATCCGCGAACTGTTTGACCCAGTGCGCATTGAGAGCAAAAATGTCATCTCCAAACCAGATATGCTGCACTCCATAAACTTCCTTCAGCTCGCGAATTTCAGCCGCGACCTGCTGGGCAGAACGGAGTTGAAACTTGTTTCCGGAAATCGGTTTGGCACACCAGTTGCATCGATAGGGACATCCACGGCTGGCGACAACATTGGTGGAGAAGTAGCCGTGAGCCGATTTCCACGCTTCGCGGTAGGGGTCCAGATCAATCAATTCGCGCGCCGGCTTGGTCAGGTTTTTCCAATCCGGATTGCGCGGTGAGTTGATGGAGCTTTGCACCACTATGCCCCCCGCATCGAGGTGCAGGACCCCAGCTATTTTCTCGTTGAGTTCGCCTCCGGTAAGGATGAACGCACACAACTCCACCAGGCTTTGTTCGGCTTCGCCTACCAGCACAAAGTCGGCCCCGTTTTGCAGGTACTCTTTGGCATGGTCGGTTGCGTCCGAACCGTGAGCAATGACGATGGCTCCCGCGTCCCGTGCGGTTTGGG
>CAZSUK010000446.1:0-4913 GCA_964609355.1 uncultured Acidobacteriaceae bacterium
TGGTCCGTGTTGCAACATTTCACGAGACGCTCGAACTGCCTCTTGCTAGGTTGAGGCCATGAAAAACTCCATAGCCAGGAAGCCCGCAGCTCTCCTCGCCATCGCTCTGTCCCTCGCATCTCAGTTGGCGCAAGCCCAGGGGTCGTTGAAGATTCCCATGAGCGCCGATCGTTGGACCACGACAGCCGGTACGGTCAACTTTGTCGATTACCTGGGCAAACCCTCAATCGAGTTGAAGGCCGGCAACTATAAACAGCACATCCCATCCGGTGCGGCCGCACTCAAAGACTTCACGTTTCGTGACGGGACCATCGAATATGACGTGGCCGCAACCAGCGACATGGGCGCCGGCTTTATCTTCCGCAGCGCAGACAAAGACAACTTCGAGATGTTTTATCTTCGCCCCCGGCCGAAATGCGAAGAGGCTCCGGACTGCGTGCAATATGCTCCCCAGACGCACGGCGTTCTGCTGTGGGACGTGTTCCCGCAGTACCAGGGCCCGGCTCCTCTGCGCCAGGGCGACTGGAACCATGTGAAGCTGGTCATCTCCGGACGGCGTATGAACATCTTCATCAACGGTGCAACCGAGCCTACCCTGAAAATTGGGCGCCTCGAAGGCGACAGCGAAGAAGGCAGCATAATGTTGGATGGTCCGGGTATCTTTGCCAATCTCACGGTGGATCCGGCAGCTCTGGAAGGCTTGCCCGGCACCCCTGAAAAAGATGCGACCGCCTCGGATGGCCGCTATGTACGGCACTGGCAGCTTTCTCCTTACGCAAAGTTGGCGACGGATCAGGCGCCCGCACTTGCCGATCTGCCCCCGTCCTCGGCCGCATGGACACAACTGGAAGCGGAGCGCGCCGGACTGGTGAACGTGAGCTGCGTGTATGGGGTGCCTGTGAAGCAGCCCGAGCGGGCCGTGGTGTGGCTGAAAACAACCATTCACTCCAGCAGCGAGCAGCAAAAGCAAGTCTCGCTGGGGTGGGCGCGTGAAATATTCGTCTTCGTGAATGGTAAGTTGGTCTTTGCGGACAAGAATCTCTATCAGCCGCCAGAAGCGCGCAAGACACCGGACGGGCGCCTTTCGCTCCAGAACGGCTCGTTCACACTGCCGCTCAAAGCTGGTAATAATGAGCTGGCGGTAGCAGTCGTGAACAACTTCTATGGCTGGGGACTGGAAATGCGGCTCGACGATCTGAAGGGTCTACGCCTGGCCGCACCATAGAACTTCGCTGCGCGCACAAAGTTGCAGCAAGACCTGGAGGCCTTTGACCATTGATAAAAAGCATCGCGCGACGTTTGGCGGGCTGACGAACCGCTGGTGGGTGCGCTGGTTGCTTGCCGCCCTGCTGTGGAGCATTCTTGGCCTGCTCTTTGCCATGCCCGGCCTTTCGGCGCACAACTGGCCGCACCCGCTGCTCGGCTCGTTGGCGCAGTGGTGGAGTTGGGGACTGGTTACTCCCCTCATCTTCTGGGTAGATGCGCGCCTGCCTTTCAAGGAAAAGCAGCTCGGTATGCGCATTCTTGCCCAACTGCTGCCAAGCCTGGCTTTCACCACTCTCTACTTCTATGTCTTTGCCGCGGTCCGCGCCGTGGTGGGCCTGGGTGGATGGCGCGCAGTCGCCGACCCGCACATGCTCGCCAGCGCCTTCCGCGGCGGGGGAATCCTCTGGAGCTGGCTGGTCTATTGGCTTATCCTCGGGGCACGCCAGACTTATCGGTATTATCACCACTACCTGGCCAGCGAGTTGCGTCTGGAGCGGATGGAGCGCAGCTTCTCCCAGGCGCGCCTGAACGCATTGCGCATGCAGCTCGATCCGCACTTCCTCTTCAATGCCCTCAACACCGTCTCTTCGCAGGTGGAGCGCGACCCCAGGCTCGCGCGGAGCATGATCGAGCACCTAGGCGACCTGCTCCGCCTTTCGCTCGAAGCTCGCGACCGGCAGGAGGTTCCGCTGGCGGAAGAGATGGCCTTTCTTGACCACTACGTCGCCATTCAGAGGATTCGTTTTGGATCCACCTTGCGCATCGAAACGCACATCGCACCAGAGGTGAAATATGCCCTGGTGCCGTGCCTGATCGTGCAGCCGCTGGTCGAGAATGCAATTCGTCACGGGATCTCGCGCCGTGCCTCCGGCGGAGCGGTAACGGTCACAGCGGAGCGCAGCGCGGAGCAGGTAGAGATCCGGGTCATTGACGACGGCGTGGGGCTGCCGCCGGGCTGGACGCTGGAAAACTCCACCGGCCTGGGATTGTCCGTGACGCGCGAACGCATCGCCGGAATCCATCCCAACGGCAGCAGCCGCTTCGCGGTCGGGCGGCGCAGCGGTGGCGGGACGGAAGTGGAAATCTCATTGCCGCTGCGATTAACAGGAGAGCTAGCCGATGATGACCCCGCACGCTAAAGGCATCCGCGTCCTGGTGGCCGACGACGAAGCGCCGGCGCGCCAGCGCCTTGTCGATCTGCTGGACAAAGATGCTCAGGTCAGGGCCGTGTTGGAAGCCGGCGATGGACAGGCCGCCGTCGAAGTGATTCAACGCGAGGCGCCTGATCTTGTTTTCCTCGATGTGCAAATGCCGCAACTCGATGGAATGGAAGTGGTGAAGGCGGTTGGCGCAGACTCTATGCCGCTCACCGTCTTTGTGACGGCTTACGACCAGCATGCGATCAAAGCCTTCGAAGCAAATGCGCTCGACTATCTGCTCAAGCCGTTCAGCGACGAACGTCTCGAAGCCGCGCTCTGCCGCGCCACGGCTCGCCACGACGAGCGCAACATGCGCGAATTCGGCCGCAATGTCTTGCGCATGATCTCCACCGGGCCCACAGCGGACCGCTACCTCGATCGGCTGGTGGTGAAGTCCGGAGGAACCACGCGCTTTCTTCGTGTGGCCGACATTGACTGGATCGAGGGCGCGGGCGTCTATGTGAACCTGCACGTTGGCGGCAAAGAGTTGCTCTATCGTGCCGCCCTGAATGAGCTCGCCGATTGCCTCGATCCCGTGCGCTTCGTTCGCGTCCACCGATCGGCGATCGTCAATATTGACAGCATTGTTGAGCTCCAGCCCATTTCGCACGGCGAGTTCGAAATGGTGCTGAAGGATGGCCACCGCTCACGGGTTAGCAGAACATATCGCGCACTGCTGGAAAAGCGGCTGGGCCAGTCCTTGTGACTCGGCGTAGCGTCGAACTCAGCGGACCAGAGCGGCTCGTTTCAGGGCGGCCTCGAGGTCAATAGGAGCAACCTCGCCTTCCCAGTAATTTCGAATCTTTCCTTTGCGGTCGATAAGAACGACGGCTGGGATTCCCTGCACCTTGTAGAGATCCGAAACGACGTAGTCTGAATCTGTGAGGGTGGGAAATGCTTCTTGATGCTGTGCCAGCCACTTCTTGTCGCGCTCTGCCTGATCGAGCGATATCCCCCACACAATCAGGTCATCTGCGTGCTCCTTTGCCACACTTTGAATGGTTGGCATTTCCCGGAGGCATGGAGCGCAAGAGGTGGACCAGAAGTCCAAAAGTACAAGTTTTCCCCGCATCGTCGACGACTCGACCTTCTGGCCATCGAGATCAGCAAGTTTAAAGGTGGGCGCTTCCCTACCCTGCCATTCCTTCCGCGTTTTCAATCTGGGCTGACTGTTTAAGTCGAGCAACCATTTCGGGGCTGGACGATGGAACTGCACGGTGTCAAACGTTATGGTCCACAGCCCTTCCGGGTCGGTCGATCGCCGGCCCATCGAGTAGAGCATCACCTTCTTCAAGGCCAGATGCTTGTCAGAGCAGATCGAATACTTCACTGGAGGGAATTTGTCCGGCAAAGGTCTGTATTCCACCTCGAGCACGCGGCAGTCGACCATCTCACCATTCAGTGGCAGCCGCTCCGAGCCGATCTCCCTTACCGATGTCGTATTCTCTGCGATCCTGGTCCAGGCGCCTGTGACGGCGAAAGGGATACTAATGGATTTCGGTTTCTCGTCACTGCCTTCGCTTGTTTTCGTAAATTCCAATGGGCCGCCCACGCGCACTCCGGGACTAACCGGAGCGGTCGGAGTCTCGAACGGCGCAGGGGCCGCAACAACGGTGATTGGGAACCCCACTTGCCACGATGATCCCACCCCCTGCGATGAACCTTTACCGTGGATTTCATAGCCGGTGGGGTTTTGGTAGGCGTCTTGCGCAAGACGGAGCAACTCCTGCGGCGTTTGCGCAGAGGCGCCCATAGATGTGACAACCATCAACAACCACAGAGTGCGCATTGGCGTTCCTCGCGGTCTCAGGTCAGGATGGGTTACAAGCATTTGACGTCCTTGCCGCTCAAAACGCTCGAAACTTCGTCGTCCAGGCTAGCGGTTCAATGCAGGGACGCCGCCGATTGCACATCGTGCTTCAATCCCGTCGTCTTTCCGGTAAGCATTTTAGTCATGAAGATGATCTGCCCAGTGTGCATCGCGAAATGCTCCACCACATGATAGATTGCGTCCAGTACCGACACTTCGTAACCTTGAATCACCAGCCGCTCAGATAGCCGCTGCACGCTCACGCCATCAATCACAGCCGTCGCCTGGTTCACGAGTGTCACCAGACGCCCTGTCAAATCTCTGCTCGTAAGGCCACCGCGCTCAGAGAATTCGTCATCGCGCCGGCGCGTGTCTGCCTCCCCACCGACGCCGGCAACGATCCATTGCCGCATGTTCCCGTAGAGGTGCAGCAACAGGTTGCCGACGGAGTTTTCATTGTCACCCCCTCGCGCCCACACCTGCTCCTCAGTCAATTGAATAAGGCACTTCTCGATGTGGGACGAGAACTGCTGCAGCCGGCTAGAGGAATAACCAATGAATAGCTGATGAATCGCGTCTTCTGTCATCTTACGATCGAGTATACAAACAGCCACGTCCACGCTGAACCAGAGGAGTAT
>CAZSUK010000447.1:0-26688 GCA_964609355.1 uncultured Acidobacteriaceae bacterium
AGCAGTTTCATTTCCTGCGCCAGCAAGCCAATCGTGAAGGCAGCGAACCGTGCCGATCTTTGGCCGACTATATCGCGCCCAGGGAAACCGGGTTGAGCGATCACATCGGCGCCTTTGCAGTCACCAGCGGCATCGGTCTCAAGGAATTGTGCGACCGGTTCAGGGCTGAGAACGACGACTACAACGCCATCATGGCGGAGGCCCGTGCCGACCGCCTGGCCGAAGCTTTTGCCGAATGCCTGCACAAGCGGGTGCGCGATGAGTGGGGTTACGGTTGCGAGGAAGGTCTGAGCAACGCGGATCTCATCGCAGAGAAGTATCGCGGCATTCGTCCAGCGGCGGGGTATCCCGCGTGTCCGGATCACACGGAAAAGGGAACGCTTTGGCGTTTGCTCGATGTGCAGGCAAAAACCGGCATGCTGATCACTGAGTCGTTTGCGATGTGGCCCGGTTCCAGCGTGAGTGGACTTTATTTTGCCCATCCCGAATCGCGCTATTTCAGCCTGGGCAAGATCGACCGTGATCAGGTCGTCGACTACGCCGGACGAAAAGGGATGACCATCGCAGAAGTCGAACGCTGGCTAGGTCAAAACCTGAACTACGATCCTGCAGAATCGTCCCGTTAAAGTTTCTTTAAAACCCAAGTGGGTGGCCTGTCTCAAAAGCGAGACCTGGGCCACCCACTTATTATTGCTGATGAGGCGCCTTTACCAGCCGTTTTTACCCTGGCTCGAGCCGGTCAAGGCATAGCCGGTGGAAGCCTGGGCGTGCCCGATCGCGATTAACTGAGTCCAGCGTTCGAGCTTGTGATGGTTGCTGGCGTGGAACATGTAGGCAACAGCAAGGTTCAGTCCCACCCCTCCGCCGTAACGGTACACAGATCCCCATCCGTAACCGTAGGATTCGAAGTGCTTTTCGAAAGGATCGAGGGTGCGCCCGCGGGCAGCCAGAGCGCCGGTGCAAGGCGGCTTTGCGCAGCGAGCCATTCCGCCCCCATCATCATGGGACTGGATCGCCAGCAGCGCAACGGTCTGTGATAACACGTTGACGCTCTGTAACTTGAGGTTGCTCCGGTCAAAGAAGTCGTGGTACATCGTCGGTTCAGGCGCTTGCAGGTAGGACTGAAAATGCTCCTGAGCCGTGGCGGCCAAAGGCAGGGCAATCAAAAACATCAAGATGCAATTCCGCAATTTCATGGGCCCGCTCTCTCTCTTGTCGTACAACTTGTGCGGTGGCTCGTAACACTTAGTGGTAGCTTGCGGTTTGCCGCGGAGTATGGCAAGAAATGAAGCGATTTTGCGCCTTACGTCTGAGCAGAAAAAGCACTGACGATCGCGTTTTGGGGTGTGCCGATGGTAATGGGACTGTACGGCTACCGGCAGCCTCGGTAGAACGGGCCTCCCTGAAAAAATGCGACCGAGTACACTGGATTTCATCTCAGAGTGTGTCGGTGATTAAGTTTTTTCGAGCGAGCACCCCGCGTGTGCTGTGTAGCCCGGGTTCGAGGCCACTCTTCTAGTGGGCTCACCCTTACCATTTCTGGCGCGAATTTTCAGAGCCTTTCGCTATCGTGACTTCCGCCTGATGTGGTTTGGGGCATGCGCCTCGACGATCGGCACCTTCGTCCAACAATTTGCACAAAGCTGGTTGGTTTACGACCTGACCAAAGACCCCTTCTATTTAGGCCTGGACCTTTTCCTGGGCCAACTTCCCATCATCCTGTTCTCGTTGTTTGGCGGAGTTTTCGCAGATCGTCTGGACAGGCGAAAGATGCTGCTCACCTCGCAGTACATACAGATGGCATGCGCCTTCCTGCTCGCCATTCTGTGGCATACCCATGTGGTCCAGATCTGGCACATCCTGGCGCTCTCTTTTGTGGTGGGGCTCGGCCAGTCGTTTGGCGGCCCGGCTTATTCCGCGCTGCTGCCCACCCTGGTGGGTCCCGAGGACCTGGCCAATGCGATCGCCATGAACTCGATCCAGTTCAACCTGGCGCGCATCCTGGGCCCGACCCTCGGAGGCTTTACTTACACCCTGCTGGGCCCGACCTGGTGTTTTACGGTCAACGGCATCTCGTACCTTGCCGTAATCGCTACGCTCTTCATGATTCGGGTCAAATTTGTACCCGCCAAGTCCCACGAGCCGGTCCTTACCAGCATGGCAGAGGGCATACGCTTCATACGATGTCGCGATGGGATGAGCGCTTTAGTCGTTCTGGCCTTCTGCACCACATTATTTGGGTTCTCCCTCACCGCATTCCTCCCCGTCTTTGTCCAGACCATCTTTCACAAAGGTCCGGAAACGTACACCCTGTTGCTGGTTTTTTCTGGAGCGGGCTCGATTTGTGGCGCCCTCATTGTGGCGGCCATGGAAAAATTGAAAGGTCGAACGCGCCTCACCGTCCTTATTCTGGCCTTTCTGGGATTTGTGATCGCGGGCTTTGCTCTTTCCAAATGGCTTCCGCTCTCCTGCCTGCTGATCTTCCTGCAGGGGGTAGCGATCATGGCCTCGGCCTCGCTCATGCTGGCCCTGGTTCAGCTCATTGCCACCGATGCCATGCGTGGACGAGTGATGAGCGTATACAACCTGGCCTTCCGTGCCGGTATTCCCCTGGGGAGCCTGATGCTGGGAAAATTGATTCCCGTGTTCGGAGTTTCAACGGCGCTGTCGGGTGCCGGATTCTTGCTGGTGGGCGTGTCGGCTTACTTTCTGGTGTTCAAGGGAAACCTCAATTGAAGGCAGGCCCGGATTCAAGAACCAGCCAGGATGGATGCGCTGAGCAGGGTGATGGACTCCTCACCAGCTGCTAGCCGGATCAGCGTCAGCACAGTGATCGCAGACATGAGCAGCAGTTTACTCTGCCGGTATTGTCACTCGACAACCCAAAGTCGCGGACCCTCAGCTGTATCTTAGCCAGCGCAGCATCTCCGGCAGCGTCGGGCGTTTGCCATACATCAGGATGCCGACACGATAGATGCGCGAGGCGAGCAACGCCATCCCATAGGTTGACAGCACCATCAGCACCAGCGAGAGAGCGAGCTGCCATGCTGGAACCGGCATGGCAGCCATGCGCAGGGTCATCACAATCGGCGTGCAGGGCGGAAAGAGCGATAGCAATACTACCGGTAGCGCACCCGGATTGCTCAGGATATACACAATCAGCATGAGTCCGATTACCTGCGGCAGCACAATCAGCATGTTGAACTGCTGCACCTCAGACTCCTGGCTGACGGTCGCGCCCAGGCCGGCGCTTAGGGAGCTGTAGAAGAAAAATCCCAGCAGGAAGTAAAGCACAAAAAAAATCAGTCGCAGCGGCGTCACGCCATAGGCAGCCAGACCGCCAAGCCCCAGGTTCATCCACAGCGACGAGGAACTCAGCAGCAGGATAAAGAAGATCCAGACCGCCATCTGCGTCAACCCCACGGCGCCCACACCCAATAGCTTGCCCAGCATCAGAGACTCCGGCCGGGCGGAAGCCAGCAGCACTTCGAATACGCGCGACGTTTTTTCGGCGACCACCGATTGGGCCACGTTCACACCATAAAACACCACCGCGAAGTACAGCATAAAGGCCATCAGATACGCACTCCAGAAGCCCTTGCCAGCATCTGCGGTCGCCGCTTTGCCGTTAGTTACCTGCAATGTCTTCAGGTCGACATCCGTGAGCAGCGCCCTTACCTCTTCGCTCGTCGCGCCGCGCTTCACTAGTTCTTCCCGAACCAGCGCATGGCCAATCGAGTCTTGCATCCGGTCTTTGCCTAGAAAATCCGCCGAGCCGCGGGAGGTGTAGGTCGCCTCGAGTTGCCGGGTTCCTGGCCTTACCTCTAGCCACAGGTAACCATCCAGGCGTTTGTTATCGACTTCAGCGTTCAAGGTTTGAAGTTCCGGCTCTGCGATCGGAGCGCGAACGTCCACGCTGAGTTGGGCTCCTTTTCCTGCCGCCATCAGCTCCGCCCGCTCGCTCTCCGCCAACACGGCGTCATTCGAGGCGACAACGATATGCTTCGGACCGCTGCTAAGCTTGCCGGAGAGTGCACCGATGCCGAAGATAAACGCAAATGCGAAGGGAATAAGCACGGTGCTGATGCGGAAGGCCCTACTCCGTATCCGCTCCACATACTCGCGCCGGGCGATCAGAAATGCTTCATGCATCCACTTTCTCTCCTACCGTCTGGATGAAGATTTCTTCCAGCGAGGGCTCGACCAGCTCGAAGCGATAAATCTTCGCCTGCTGTTCGGCGGCGCGCAACAATGCCTGTGCGTCGGCATGGTCCTTGAGCTTGATCTCCACGTGGCCTGGATATTGTTTGTACTCGGCAATTGCTTCGTGGCTCAGAAAAGCGTCTTCGCCCTCGAAATCGATCAACACCCGGTTGCGCTCGTAGCGGGATTTCACCTCCCGCATCCTGCCTGTTAGCACCGCCTGACCTCCGTGAATCAGGCAAATCTCATCGCACAACTTCTCTGCCTGATCCATGCGATGGGTGGAGAAAAGGATGGCTTTGCCGGACTTTTTTAGATCGACGAGGGTGTCCTGCAACAGCGTTGCATTCACCGGATCAAGCCCTGCGAACGGCTCGTCCATGATGATCAGTTCTGGGTCGTGCAGAAGGGTCACGATGAACTGGATTTTCTGCTGCATCCCTTTGGATAGTTCTTCTGTTTTGTTCTGTGCAGCATCGAGTATCATCAAGCGCTCGCACCATGCGCGTGAACGGCTGGCGGCTGCATCTGCGCTTAGACCGTGGAGCTGGCCCATAAAGATAAGCTGATCCATGACCTTCATTTTTCGATAAAGCCCGCGCTCTTCCGGCAGATAGCCGACCTTCTTCAGGCTCTCGCGTGTAAATGGCCGGCCGAACAGGCTCACGGCGCCGGAATCCGGGATGGTGATCCCAACCATCATGCGAATGCTCGATGTTTTGCCTGCGCCATTGGGGCCCAGCAGGCCAAACATTGTCCCAGGCTCAATCCGCAGATTCAGATCGCGCACCGCAAGCTTCTGCTCGTAAGCTTTTGATACATGAGCGAGCTCGACGATTGGCACCATTCAATATGCTGCCGGCAGGCCCAACAATATCTGCAGAAATCTTCGAGACATAAATTTCCGGTCGTTAGCTCGAGGCGATGATACATCGACAGCTCGATTCTTGCCGAGTTTAACCCGGCTACGAACTTGCTCGCGGTGACAAAGGCTAGATTCTCATGGCACGGTAACGACGATCTTGCCCACTTGGGCGTTGGATTCGAGGTATCGATAGGCTTCGACAATTTGAGCGAAAGGAAAGGTCTTCGCGATCTTCGGTCGAAACCGTCCCTCCTGCAAGCGATCGTAGACGTACTTTTTCGCGACCGGAAGCTTGTCAGGGGAAGTCGTAATTTCCATCAGCGAATATCCCTGCACGGTCAACCAGTTAACTATCGCCGGCCCTACCGGGAATGGCGTCGGTTGCCCGGAAAGAAGGCCATACTCGAAAATAATTCCACCGCGTGCCGCTGCGCGGACAAGGGTTTCCAGAAAAGGGCCGGCGACGGGATCGAAGATAATCCTTGCCCCTTTTCCTGCCGTGATGTCTTTCACCCGGCTGACTAAATCTTCTTCTTCGGTGGCAATGACATGGGTTGCACCGTGATTGAGCAGTTCCTGCCTCTTGCTGCTGGTTCGCGTGGTCGCGATCGAGATAGCACCTTCGGCTTTGGCAATTTCAAGCGCGGCCAACCCCACGCTGCTGGATGCCGCCGTGATGAGCACGAAGTCTCCTTTCGTCAAATGGCCGAAATGGATAATCGCGCCATAAGCAGTCACGTATTGCATCCATATCGCGGCGCCTTCGACCGGTGAAAGGTTGGGCGGATATTCTCCCAACGCCGTCACCGGAACAACTGTCTGTTCGCCCACCGTGCCATAGTGAGTCATGGAAAATGCGGGTATGGTTGAGACCTGTTTCCCAAGCCAACTCTTGTCGACATCCGGGCCTACAGCGTCAACGACTCCCGCAGCTTCGTAACCGAGGCGCGACGGAAGTTTCGCCTCTTCCACATATTGATTGTGGAAAAACATCGATTCTGCGCGGTTCAAACCAATCGCTTGAACTCGTAGTCGTACTTCTCCGTTGCCCGGCTGCTGCAGCGGAGCTTCTTCTATCTTGAGCACCTCGGGTCCACCATACTCATGAAAGCGCACAATTTTAGGCATCGGAACCCTCCCGTCTAGCTTAGACGGACGGCCCCCGCCGGAAGATTCGATCGTGTTTCCACCATGGTCGTTATGTCTTCGGTGTTGGCTTTTGTCGGTTGTTTTGCCCTGGCACTGGTGATACGGGAAAGCACGCCCTCCAGCAGGGGAGTTACCCGGGCCAGTTGCCGTGTCCGGATCAGCAGATCCCAGGCAGGCTCGAATTTCTTCCAGCCCGAGGCGTAAAAGAAGTGTTTCGCCTGATGCTTCAGCGTGCCGTGATGCAGCGAGGCGCGCGCAATCGAAGCCTAGCGATAAAACTCGCGATAGGCCCAGTCGTACCCCGCCTTCAGCACTTCAGGCCTGAGTTGCGCAGGCCGGTAAACAACATGCCTGGTGTCGTAGAGATTCCAATCGCGGGTGAGCATGCGTCCCTGGCGAACCATGTGAGCGTGCAGTTTCGTTCCGGGGTAGGGGGTTTGGATATGAAACGTTGCCGTGGTGATGCCGTGTTCCATAGCCCAGCCAACCGTTCGCTTAAACACGTCTTCCCCATCATCATCCATGCCAAAAACGAAACTGCCATTGATCATAATGCCCAGCGAATGCAGGCGATCGGCGACCGCCTTATAGTCCCGGCCGAGATTTTGCCGTTTGTTGCTCCGCTTCAGGTTTTCCGGCGTCAGCGTCTCAAAGCCGACGAAGAGGCTGCGCAGGCCGGCCTCGGCTGCACGCTCGATCAGGTCACCGCGCAAAATGGAATCCACCGTTGCAGCGCCCTGGAATAGCCGCTTCATCCCTGTCATGCCGGTGAAAAGCTCTTCCGCAAAACGGCGGTCGCCCAGCAGATGATCGTCCAAAAAGTAGAGATGGCGGCCGGGTAGCCGCTCTATCTCGGCTAGCGCATCCTCCACCCTCTGGGTATAGAACCCACGCCCTCCCTGAAAGAACGCGTCCTTATAGCAGAAGTCGCAATGCTGAGGACAGCCGCGCGTCACCACGATGGAGTTGGGTACCAGATAGGATCCACGTCGAATCAGATCGCGACGCACTGGCGGAACCCGCTCCAGGGTGCGGCCTGCCGCCGAGGTGTAGACTCGCTCCGGTTTGCCGGCGCGAAAGTCGTGGAGAAAGTTTGGAAAGGTCTGTTCTCCAGGTCCAAGAAAAATGGCGTCCGCATGCATAGCTGCCTCCCCGGGAAGCGACGTGACATGCAACCCGCCCAGGCAGACAAACGTTCCCTGGCTCCGGTAATGATCGGCAATCCTGTATGCCCGGTATGCATTGGTGATGTAAACCTGGATCACGGCCAACTCCGGCGAGTCGCCAGGTGTTAGCGGCTGCACATGCTCGTCCACAATGGTGACGTGGTCATCAGGAGACAGATAGGCTGCAAGCGTGGCCAGGCCTAGCGGAGGAAACAATGAATACTTGATGGGGCGCCAATACGGATCGCTCGCCTCTTTCAGGGCGGGCAGAATGAACTTGACGTTAAGGGATCGAGAACCGGGAGCGATCATCGTCCGCCCGCGATCGCCAGGGCCGGCGTGGTGTCTGGGACACCGCCAAAACGCCGCTGCCTCCCACGGAATTCTTCCAGTGCTGCGTCCAGGTCGCTGGCGTCAAAATCGGGCCACATACGATCGGTAAACCAAAGTTCGGCATAGGCAGACTCCCACAATAAGAAGTCGGAAAGGCGTTTCTCGCCGCCAGTGCGAATGAGCAGGTCCACCTCGCCGCTCTCTGCGATTAGCTGCTGAGCGAGCCTGTCCCGGAGCAGGGAAGCCGCGGGTCTCTGCTCCTGCGAAAAACTGGCGGATACGGCGAGGGCAGCACGCATGATGGCATCGCGCGAGGAGTAATCGATGGCCACGCGCAACCTGAGCCGCCGTCCCTCGGCAGTCGCAGCTACCGCCTGGTCAATTTCGCGCAGCAATAGCTTCGGGATGCGGTCGCGGCGGCCGATAACTTCCAGTCTTGCACCGGCCTGGCGAAGTCTCTCCCGCTCCAATCGCAGAAACGCGCGCAGCAGCCAGAAAATGCTTTGTACCTCAGCCGCCGGGCGGCGCCAGTTGTCGGACGAAAATGCGTACACGGTCAGCCGCCCGATGCCTACATTGGGCGCGTGCTCGACGATGCGCCGCACCGCGGCGACCCCGGCACGATGGCCTGCGACCCGGGGCAGATTACGCCGCGCGGCCCAACGCCCGTTGCCGTCCATGATGATGGCTACGTGCAGTCCCGCGGGCTGTTCACTTTGCACTGTAAAGTTATTGTGCGTGGCCGTATCACTTTGCACTGTAAAGTTACCTCGCAAAAAAGGGTTAGGCTCGCGTGGGCGCGAGGCCGCGGAGCAGGGTGGATGCGGGCTCGTCTTTGGTTACCTTGGCGGCGTCTCGAACCACCTGTTCGAGTGTAGAAAGATATTCGACATAGCGCCTACGTCCAGACGCTGTCAAGCGGCAGGTGGTCTGCGGACGATTTCGATCGTGATCCTTGACGATCGCGACCATGTTTTCCTTTTCCAGCACTTGCAGGTGGCGGCTCAGGTTGCCGTCGGTAAGCCCGCACAGTTGTTTAAGATCGCCAAAAGTCAGTCCTTTGGGGTTGGTGATCAGGGACGTAAGCACGCTCAGGCGAGCGCGTTCGTGGATCACGCGGTCCAATCCTTCATAGGCAAATCGTGCTTCGCTGGACCCCGCTTTAGCTTTCATCAGCGCCCTCATGCGTGCTGAAGAGGAGAAGAGCTGCCACTAGCAGTTGTCCGGCTCCGTAGGGAATGCCCATCGCCCAAGGAGAAAGTGCGCGGTCCCCGCTCAGCGCAATACAGAACAGCCCTGTCATCAGGTACCAGGCGCCCGCGGCGAGCAACGGCCGCGGCAGAAAACGGCAAGAGGAAAAAATGCCCAGGCTGAAAATGACTTGCCAGACTCCAGGGATCATCCACAAGGCTGCAGGAACGTAATGCACCAGCACGATGGTCATCAGCACGCCTGCCCCAACCGCAGGTAGGAACTGCTCCACGGCTATGTGCATCATCTCCTGGGACATGCCAGAGTGCATGCGGCGAGTGCGGGTGTACATCTGAACCCCAGTCAAAGCAGCCGAAAGGCAGGCGGTCGAGATCCAGATGGTTAGATAACCGGACAAATGATTCACCGGATCAGGCAGCCAGAGCGACTGCACCGCCGCCGCCAAAATAGCGATCAGCCCAGTACAGGCGAGGGTCGCTGGGCCGTAGCCACGAAACTCCGTGCTGCGCGCCATCTGCCTGCGTATGCTGCTGATGTCGCCCAGCGCTCTGTTGAGGTCATTCATCCCGGATCTCACTTTACAGTGCAAAGTAAACCGAAGAAAAGAAGTTGTCAACAAGATTGAATGGCTTTGGCCATTTCATATTCGAACAGAGCGGGGTCGTTTTGATACGGTTGAGTGATTCCGGTGCGCGTGAAGCCGCATTTTTGGTAGAAATTTTGAGCGGTCGAATTGTTGCTCGTGACGTGCAAATACAGTTCGCAGATTGCCAGATTTAACGCCCAGCGTTCGACTTCATCCATAAGCCTGGCGCCGAGCCCCGTTCTCCGCTGTGCCGGTGCGACCCACATCGATAATACCCAGGCTCGTCGCGGCGCAATCTCATCGAATTTGCCGCCGATCATGCCGCAGGGGACGCCCTCATCCATCGCGATATAAAACACAGACTGGACGCCACTCCAGGCCGAAGCCAGCTTGAGCCAATCTTCATTGGACCGCTGAGATTCCCTGCCGTAGGTGCTGCTGAAAGCAGTCGGCGTATCGCTGAGAGCGGCCAGCCGGACTCGCTTGAGTTGCAAAGCAAAATGCGGCGACAATGGTTCAATCGTAACCATGGTTGGACACAATTCAATTGTTTCTCAGATCATTTGTCCAATGCAAACTCAGTCTTTCTGATGAAAGATCTTGCCATTGATGTCAGGCCAAAACTCCTTGAAGACAAACGTGCCGCCGTCGATGGCCAGGCTGGTGATCCAGCGTTGATAAGTCTTGACGAAGGTGCGCTCCTGGCTGGGATAGTAAAGGGTCGAAATTCCTGCCGCAGCACCTGCACCGAATACCTCTGAGGCGTTAAATGTTTCACGACCGCTATCTGTCCGGGTAATTGCTATACGGGAGAAAGAATAGACCAGCCGCTTGGGAATACCGCCATGGCCCTTGGTGTAATAACGGGAATCCTGACGTAGCGTTGCCGGAAGAATGAATTCAACCCACAGGTTTTCGTCAATCGTGTCTGCCAGCGTATGCCAGTAATAGCGGCCGTAACCGGCTGCACCCTGGCGAAATTCGGGATAAGAATTACTCGCCTGCGCAACGCCGGCCTGAATGCCCACGAAGATAAACGAAGAATAATCGACGCTGTCGAGAGCCGCCGTCTTAAATTTTTCCTTTACCGTCTGCGGCGGCAGCTTCTGGTCCGAATTCACTGCCCGGAAGTTTGGAAAGATATAGAGGATTCGCTTGGTCTGCTGATTTCCGTCACCGGCCGTGCCTGGGGAAGGAGCACCCGGGGGAGGCGATGCTCCGGGTTTAACTTGCTGGTCCTGTTGGACTGAGAAACCCGGAGCGTCGGGCAGGGAATCGTTCTCGCGGTTGAGTTCCGCCGTGAGCGGGAGTTGGGTGGACGTTTGCCGCGTTCCGGCGTCAAGCCCGGCAGTGGGCTCCTGCGGCGTACCGGCCTGTGCTCGCAGAACTGCGGCAGATCCCAAAAGGGACGCGATGGCGAGAACGTTGATCGTCGTCGCTTTCCATCTCACTAGGCTTTCTCCTTTGGACCATCAAAGGCCCAATCATGCTTCCTTCAAGCTTTCCCCATGCACAGCGTACCATTTGGTGCTCAACCCATTACGATCCAGCCCATACGGACAAAGACAGTTACAGCTAACTTTTCGCTCTTAAGGTGAAGCTGCGCCGGCGACCTTGGGGTGATATGCATGCGCCAGCGCCGCGGCCGCTTGCAGTTGTTGCCGCGCCCCCTGCTGGTCACCCTGTTGCTCCAATAAGCGGCTCAGCTTTGCAGACACTTGGAAGGCGGGAGAATCGGCTGATTTATTCGGCGAAGCGAGATATTGCCGCAACAGTTGGATGGCGAGTGGCAGGTCCAGGTTGTTGTGCATCAGAAGCCCAGCTCCTTCCACTAGCGCCGGCCCGTGCGGCCTGGCTGTTTTTGCATCCGCATCGATCCCCGCATGCAAAGCGGCCAACATCGGTTCTGTTTGGCGCCGTCGCGAGTAAAAAGCAGCCAATGCCATCCATGCGTCGGCCGACTGGTTCGAGGCTTCCACAGCTTGCTTGAACTCGCTTTCCGCCAGCGTGTAATTTTTGTCCTTTTCCGCCAGGCGGCCTTTCAACTGATGGGCTTGTGCCGGCGCGTAACGTTCCAGCGTCTGGGCGACATTCTGGCCCTTTTTCTTGCCGCCGCCGACAATCCCCGGGGCAGCAGTATAAAACTCTCCCAGGTCAGAGAGCGCATCTACGTTAGCACTGTCGAGTTGGACCGCTCGCTCGAACTCGTCGCGTACCTTTTTCGCCAGCCCGTAGGCCTTGATGGAATGGATGCTGTCGGCTTTTTCGCCATAGGCCCGGCCCAGCCAGAGATGATAGCTACCATCCATTGGCTTCAGCTGAACCGCAATTTCGCACTCGTGGATTGCATCGTCCCATCGCTCTTCCTGGTAATACACGCGGCAAAGCAGATTATGTGCTTCCGGGTCCTGCGGGTTTGCGGCCAGCGACGAGCCCAGCAGCGAGATTGCGTCATCGGCCTTGCCCAATGTCAGATCAGCGTGTACCGGCTCGAATACATTGCTTGGAACGGAAGCAGCGTAGCTCACCTGCAGCTGCAAGAGGCATAGCACAGCGAGACAGACCCGAAAAAGTGTTGCGAAATAGGACATGACCCTGTATGACAGCGGAGACCATTCAATTCATTGATTCGCTGATCCCTACGTCCCAGAGTTGATGTTCCAGGGGAGGCGGAGGATTCGTCCATGCCGGCCTAAATTCAACCCTGAGCCAGGATGAGCGGATTCTCTATGCATCCTGTCAATGCTTCTCATCTAGGGTGTAGGTTTCCTCGAAGACCACACCCTCGAGCGGGGACCGTTGCTCCCAGCCGAGACGCTCAAGTTCCGGTTCATTCCCGAAGCTATCCACGTATCCCAGGCAAAGATAGGCCACCGGCATGATATGGGCAGGAATGTTCAGTATGGAGCGCAGTGCATCCGGGGAGAGGATGCTGACCCAGCCGACACCGACGCCCTCTGCTCGTGCAGCAAGCCATAGATTCTGTATCGCGCAGACGGTCGAGTAGACGGCTGTCTCCGGCATGGTCTGGCGGCCGAGTCCATGTCCCTGTTCACTCTCCGGCTCGCACAAGATGCAGAGATTTTGAGGCGCATCCAGAATGCCTTCGAGCTTCAACCCGGCATATTGGTCCCGGAGTGCGCCTTGATAGCTGGACTGTGCCTGCTGGTTTGCGTTCAGGAAAGCGGCATGGACCTGGCGGCGAATTGCGAGGGAGCGTATCACGATGAAGCGTGTCGGTTGCATCAGTCCGACCGAGGGCGCGTCATGAGCCGCTTTAAGAAGCCGGGTCAGCAAGGGATCTGGCAGCGGCCTGGGCAGAAAGCCGCGGCGTACATCGCGACGCGCACGGATCACCCGATAGATTGCGTCTCGCTCAGCTTCAGCGAAAGCTTGTGAAGCGGCCGGAGGCTGCATGGTTTAAGTCTACCTTGACGTCGGTTCGAACGATGAGAACCCGGACTCCGGCGCTGGCAAGAGCGCCCAAGCGTCTGAGAATTTATACGATGACGACCTGCAGATCGGAACGTCTAAAGGCGTTCACTGCATCATCTGAAACGCCATCATCAGTGATTAAAATATTGATGTCTCCGGTCGGGCAGATCACTGCAGGGCTGGTCATGCCGACTTTGCTGGAATCTGCGACGATGACCACCTGCTTGGCGCGCCTGCTCATCGCTCGAAAAACCGCGGCATCCTCGGCTTCAATGGTGGCCGCACCGTGTTCCGGGTCAACCCCGCACACGCCGATGAAAACCTTGTCCACCACCACCGCATTGAGAGACTCAATCGCCGTCGGGCCAATAAGCGAAAAAGAGCCGGGCCAACGAATACAACCGCCGATCAATGTCGTGTCCGGCCCGTTGTTGGAGTTTAACTCCAGCCCGATAGGAGGGGCATCATCTGCGCTAGAGTACGAATGTGGAATGACCGAAGGGTTGGCCGTTACTGGCAAATCTACAAACAGATATGTCGAGACTAGTGGCAGCGTCTCGGCTCAAGTATCAAACGTTATGAAGCTGGCGAGGATACGTGAAACGCAACGAAAATGCGGATATCCGGTATGGGCGTCGATAACCGTTTTCCTTTCCCGATGTGAATGCGCTGCTGGGTCGGGCCTACTGGATTGCTGGCCACAACAACGACCCTTTTAATTCCCTTATCGGAGGCCCTCAGGGATCGTAGTTTTTGACGTCGAGGGCGAATCAGTCCTCCGCTGCGGCGACGCACAACTTTAGTCCAAGGATCGAGACGTTTTCTTGGTTGGCGAGCGTCACCTTGAGCGACTGCACGCCCGGGTCGCCGGCCGCCATCCAGCGTGTCGTTGTTTTCTTGGGCTCGATTTCGGTTCAGGTTCACCGAATCGGTATAGTAAGCGCCGTGCTCGACGCTGCCGGTGCCGGATAGTTCCCGCCGTGTCCACTGAACCAGTCACGCAGAGGGTGAGTGCTTCATCCTTTTTGGAATGGTGGCTGTCAACCGCCCGCAATCCGCTACTTTTCCCGCCATTTGCCGATTACCGGCAAACGGCGGGAAAAGCCATCTTGCTGGGGACCGATCTTGAGGTTGTTTTTCTGCTCCGGAGAACCCCTTTACGGCTGTTAACCCCGAACCCGGGACCGACCATCCCAAACCGTCCAGCCCCGTCGTGGCGTTCCGATTCTTCGAATCACCCTAGGCGATGGGGGGAGAAGCACAGGGGATGCTCGTCGGGATGAATCCGGAGGAGAGACTTGGAATCCCCGGGGCGGCGAGACCCGGTTTTGCCTGATGTCGGCAACATGGCTGGCGTACCGGAAAGCACGCAGACCGTCACGAACCCAAAAGTACCTTCTTTGCGATTACCTGGAGTTACCTCAGACGAAAAAAGGTGTCGTTTTTTCCTGGTAGATCGGTTACCTTCTTCTTCAGAAGGTAAGAACTTCTCACAGGGCGCGGAACCCAAAACGAAAAGGGAAGGGTCTGCAAAACCTTATTTGGTGGTTCAATTCCATCCCGCGCCTCCACACTTTTTTCGATCCAAAAAGCATGAAGACAAAACCTCACCCAGGGCCCACGACCCCGTTCTATAAGAGCAGGGGCAAATGGACGTTCTACGTATTTCCGAATGGGGTTGGCGAAGAAGCCGGCGATTATCCCGACGAGGAAACGGCCCGGGCGGCTTCCTGGAAGACTCACTGCGTTTGGCAAGCCAACGGCTGCAAATACTGACCTGTTACGGCGGTAACCTGTGCCTTAGCTGCGGGCCCATCGAGGGCCGCTTCTTATTTCTGCCTGGTAAGCGTTCCAATCATCCACTCTTCCGCTTCGGTCAGCACAACGCATAGGCCGTCATGACATTGGAACCGGCCAAAGTACCCGCTGGCCTCCATCCAGATATCCTGGACCATGGCAGCGCCAGAGCCGGCGAGCCGGACAACCTGGCCTCGATTCAAGTCCCGCAATCTACGAATTCCGTGCACGTAAGCAGACTTCAAGAGGCCCTCCAGGCAGGCAGATCAAATGTAACTGATATTGCTGATTATCCTGGCTACAAATTAGTACAGTCAATGTGACCTTTAGAGGATCCACGTTACCTGCTTGTCCGTAATTCGAACTCCAGGTAACCAATATGCGCCGCGTTGACCGGTTGGCTCCCACCTTCGATGGATCGCCCTGACGCCGAGGCGGAATGGTCACGGCTTGCTCGTCAGCTCTGCTGGGCTAAACTCAATTCTGAAGTGAGGCAGAGGATGAAGCAGGTTGATTTTCATGGGCGGCGGGCAGCGCAGATCGAAAGCGGAGAGCTGCGTCTCATTGTTACTCAGCAGGGTGGCCACCTTGCCGCGCTGCTCGACAAGAAAAGCGGTATCAGTCCCCTATGGATCCCCAATTGGCCATCCATCGAGCCCTCAGAGTACTCCCCGGCGCGTCATCCCGAATATGGGGCTGGTGCTGAGGCTCAGTTGCTGGCTGGCATCTTCGGGCACAATATTTGCCTCGACCTCTTTGGCGGTCCCGATGAAGACGAAGCCGCGGTAGGCATACCTGTTCATGGCGAAGCCGCGGTTGCGCCCTACCAAATGTCAGGAGATGAAAGGCACATCGTGCTGCAGGCGGATTTGCCCAAGGCGGAGCTGACGTTTGAGCGGAAGGTCGAGCTGGCAGCGGATGGAGTCGTGGTGTTTTCCGAAGCAGTTCAGAACCAGTCCTATACCGGCCGTCCGATCGCCTGGACCCAACACGTGACACTCGGCGCGCCTTTTCTGCAGCCCGGGCAAACCCGGTTCCGGGTCTCGGCAACTCGTTCCCGGGTTTTCGAAGGAGCATTCAACAACGGCCTCGGCAAGCAACTGGCGGGGGCCGAGTTCGAGTGGCCCTTCTGTCCCAAAAAGGATGGTGGAGTCGAGGACCTGAGCACCTTAACCCAGGAGACCTCTTCCGGTGGCTTTACCGCTCACCTAATGGATCCTTTGCAGGAGCACTCGTTCTTTCTCGCCTGGTCGCCGCGATACCAGCTGGCATTTGGCTACGTGTGGAGACGGAGAGACTTTCCCTGGCTTGGGCGGTGGGAGGAGAATCATCTTCGGCCCTGGGCTCCGTGGAACTCCGAGGCGTTCGCCTTGGGAATGGAGTTCGGCGTATCTCCAATGGCTGAATCGCGCCGCAGCATGGTGGAGCGGGGCAAGATGTTTGCTACCCCCACCCTTTTCTGGGCTCCGGCGCAAACCCGATCCACCGTGCGCTACTGTGCCTTTCTGCGCCAGTGTGCGCAGCTGCCCAGTGGGGTCCAGTGGGATGGCGATCGCACCGTTGCTATGCTCTAGGCCCCGGACTTTGGTCCGGGGAAGTCCGGCGCCAGCGGCTGATACAATCCTGGCGCAGTCAACTCTCGTTCTCGATGGAGTTTCAGCTTGCGGCAATTCAGTCGGTTACTACTCGCTACTGTGATCATGGTCATCCTGGGTTGTGTTTCTGGTGTCGTCAGAGGCCAGAAGGCGGCGCACCTTCCGGGAGAGGATTGGATTCAGTTATTCAATGGAAACGATCTGACCGGTTGGACCAACATCGGCCACGAGAGCTGGACGGTGGAAGACGGATTGATCCACGGCAAGGGGCTTACGAAGGATTACGGATATCTCCAGACAGAGAAGGACTACCAGGACTTTCAGCTCTCCTTACGGTTCAAGTGTGTAGGCGACGGCAACAGCGGAGTCTTTTTCCACACCGCCTTCAAACCTGGAACCGCCGATGTGACACAAGGTATGCAGTTCGAGATCGACTGCACGATGATGCACCACACTGCAGGGGTCTACGCGGAGGATGGGCGCGGGTGGGTGGTTTGGCCGGCCCCGGAAAATGAGGGCGTGGTCCGCATGGGTGAGTGGAACGACTACCTGGTAGAGGTACATGGGAATCGCTATCAATCGCGCCTGAACGGTGTGCCCATGGTGGATTTTACCGATCCCAAGCCAACCTCCTTCGATGGCAAGATCGCGCTGCAGCTTCACGCCGGCGGGCGCGGCAACATGGAATTCAAGGACATCTGGATCCGTGATCTTTCTCATCGGTAGAGGTGAGAAAATGGCGCTTGATTTACATGGAGTTTCTCCTCTTTTGCAGGTCTACGACATGCCCACATCGGTCAGGTTTTATCGCGACCAGCTGGGTTTTGAGATTGTGAGCCACTCTCCAGTTCTATGTGAGGACTACTTCCACTGGGTTCTGCTGCGGCTGGGCGGGGCCGAGCTGATGCTGAACACTGCTTATGAATCGAATACTGAACGGCCCTCGGAACCGGATTTGTCCCGCACCGCCGCTCACGGCGATACGGTGTTGTACTTTGCCTGTCCGGACGTGGAAGCAGCCTTTGTAGAGCTACGCGGGAGGGGTGTCTCTGTAAGCACGCCGGCCGTTGCCTGGTATGGCATGAAGCAAATGAATGTGCGCGATCCGGATGGATATTTCCTTTGCTATCAGTGGCCGGTCTAGAAACTTAGAATGGTGGTGCCCGAGTGCTACCAATTTGAACCCCCTTACCGAGGTGCGTCCGTCGAGGTGAGCTGTTATGCGTTGAGCTGCGCCAGTTGATGCAGCCGCTCGAGAATCAATGGCACGCGCCCAGAATCTAGAACAAATCCAGGAACCGCATCGAGAAAACGAGATTCGCCCAAAAGGCCTGCTGCTGCTTCGACGACATACGCGCGAACATCGCTTGGAGAATCGGCAATCTCTTTGAGTATCGTGCTTCTTCCATCGATCACCGCGACAAAGTCTTCCAGATCGTGGCTGGCCAGGAAGTCCATCTGTCCGCGTCCCCGGAACGCTTCCATCTTGGTACCCAGGAAGTAGGGAGCTGTGATTACCCTGATTGCTTGGCCGCTCGGCAAAACAAATGGGACTGCGTGATGCAGTGCGCTCTCATACCAGAGGTTCGTATAGCCCAAAACTTCTCTACTGAGCGCCAATACATCCAGTTTCAGCTTCCCATGGAACCAGCGGCACGTGAGTGGCTCCTCGCTCGTGTCTTCTGTGAACTGTGCTTTGCGAAGGCGCTCTGAAAACGCAATGCAGTCAACATAGGTAAGGATTTCGGCTATCACATCCACATCATCTGTACTGCGAATAGGAGCGGCGGCCTTGTCTGTAATGAGCAATCCGAGGGTCACACCACCAACGAAAACGATCTCGCGCAGAAACGGAGCGAGCTGTGTGGCGGCCTCTTCAAGAAGCCGCAAGTTTGGATCAGGCATTCAGCGCCTTGCGAACCAGCTCAACAGCGAGTACACGTTCCCGGGTTCTTCCACTTCGAATCGCATCGCATAAAGCCAGAAGTTCGTAAAGTCTGGAATCGTGCAACGCGGCTTTCGGCGCACTTTTATACAGAGGCGAGAAGGATAAGCCGCGGACGGAGCCTTCCGGATAGGGCCAGACTGGCGGTGGCTCACCATCGTCCACGAAGTGCGACTTCAGGGGCTCGGCCGCGGTTGCGGTAGGAACGCCGCGGACAAGTGCGCCCCTTTTGGGAGGGAACACGTGTCTCAGACCATATGCAAGGAAGTCCAGCAAAGCGGAACGATTGACCCTTTTCTCAAGGTCTGACCAGTAGAGGAGCCCTGAGTCCTTGCATCGGTGCAGCGCTTTAGAGACTTCCCCGGGAGGAAGGAAGAGCTCATCGGCCAACGTTTTGGACAAGATTTTTGGCCCTTCCAGAAGGCAGATCTTGAGTAGCAATGCTATGTCTTGGCCTAGCACAATTATTGCTATTGTGTCAAAAATATTTCTAATTTGCAAATTCGAAATTCGAAACGGAACCCATCTCCACCGCAGCGGACGATTACCGATTATTCCAGGACTCCGCGCACGGTCCAGACGCTGAATCCGTCATCGGCGGTCTTGACGCCGTCCTTAAATTACCCACGTTACCAGAAATAAAGAAAGTGGTTCCTGGAACTCCAACCTGCTCCGCGATGGTTCTTGGGACCAGAAGGTAGTACCCACTATAAGTTCGAGCCAAAGGCCAGCAGACGGCCGTCACAATCCTTCACTACAAACTCTCGCGAGTTCCATGGCGTGTCGGCAAGTTCCCGGGTGAACTCCATTCCTTTGCCTGTGTATTCGGCATGAAGCGCGTCTATGTCCTCGACCAGGAGGTATGCATCCAGCAGTTCGTCCTCGTACTTGTCAGGATTGACTTTGGGCGGCTCGGCGCATCGGAAGTGAATCCTCTGCTGATCGCGCGTCACGATGGCGTAGACCGGCGGATCCTGCCACGTCCCCAGACACTCGAAGCCAAGCTTATCTTTGTAGTAGGCGAGCGTGGCTGGAATGTCAGTGCTGAAGAACTGAGGTGCAATCTGACGGATCATTGGTTAAGTGTACGGCAGCCCTTCCGGGACCATTCTTGGACGGCCGAAGAACAAAACGTAGCCGTCAGGGTCACAAATCTCGAAACCGCGCAAACCGTCGTGTGTATCCGTTAGCGGTGCGCTGAATGCTGCACCATGATCTGCAAATTCGGCGGCGAGCGCGTCGGGGCCTGGTGCATATACAAAAGCGTCCCACCGCATGTAGGGATGACGCGCGGGGTTCGGGAGTGGCGACACATCTTTGTCGGACTTGACCAGGATTTGCGCTCCGTCGCGGCCGATAATGGCGAAAAAAGGAGCCAGATCCAGCTCCTTGAATCCCGTCTCAAAGCCAAGCTTATCGCGGTAGAAGGCGATGGTTTGATCGACGTTCCTGACGATGAAAAATGGTGAAATCCCCTGTTGTTCCGGTCGCGTCATAAGCAAGAACGCCCTTGCTACGGCTCTTCATCAGTTGGAAGGCTTCGTTCGCGGGAAGATCTGTTTGGTGCGCCCGGAGAGATTCGAACTCCCGACCTAACGCTCCGGAGGCGTTCGCTCTATCCAGCTGAGCTACGGGCGCGCAAGTTAAGCATACAACAGGTGCGGGCTTGGTCCCAGTTGCTTTGCGAGAGCCAGAATTGGCGGTGATTCAGGGCCACTGCGGGATCCCATCGGGTCTGATATCTTGCAGGACGTCTGTGCATGGACTAAGCTTAGTTAGCTAAGGAGCGGCCATGGCTACAGTCACTATTCACGAAGCCAAGACGAATCTTTCCAAGCTGCTGCAGAAAGTTGCTGCGGGGGAAGAAGTGATCATTGCTCGAGGGAAGAAACCTGTGGCCCGGCTAGTTGCGGTTGGTGAGGTGAAGGGCAAACGTCAGCCGGGCTCGCTCAAGGGCACGTTGCGCGTGGGTCCGGAATTTTTTGAGCCTCTGCCCGAAGACGAACTGTCTCGTTGGGAGTAGTCCATTTTGCGCGTTTTATTGGATACCCACGCTTTGCTGTGGTGGCTCTCTGGCGATCCGGCCCTCACGCGGACAGCGGCAAGGATCATCGCAGATACCAAAAACACCGTGGTTGTGAGTGCCGCCTCAGCCTGGGAAATCGCGATCAAGGTTCGATTAGGTAAACTGCCCACTGCGGCCAACCTGATGTCGGATTTTGGCGGCCAAATGGAGCGCGAAGGTTTCGACCTGTTGGCTATCTCCGCGGAACATGGCGTGCGCGGAGGCCTCTTGCCAGGGCTTCACAAGGATCCATTCGACCGTATGCTAATCGCACAGTCTCAGGCGGAGAATATTCCCGTGATTACCAACAAACGAGTCTTCGATAGTTACGGCGTGAGGCGCTTGTGGTGATCCGCTCTGCTACGGTTCTGTGGCCTGCTCGCTCTTGAGCCGAAGCTGCTCCATCACGGATTGAATCAGCTCTTTCGCCCCACCCACTTGCCCCAGCACTGCCTCCAGGTCGAGCGCGGGCTTAGAAGGGTTGCGTGTGGACGCACAGTAAACGCCGTGCTGCCCGATCAGGATGAGCGCGTCCGTTAGCATATCCAGGGTTACCGCGAGACGGCCACGCTCGGCCCCCATCATGAACTCGAAGCGCTCCAGATCTTCGCGCCGTTGCGATATCGCAGATTCAGCTTCCGTCACGTCGTTCACTTCCTCAAGAACTTGCGTTTGCGAATAAAGGAGAGATTGCAAAAAGCCCAGATCTTTGCTGGGCCGTAAATTGATTGAGAATACGTCGAGCTTTAAATCCTGTGTGAGCAGTCGCTCCTGGAAGGGCACGGCTTCAGCCGTGCCGAAAATGACACTGCTGTACCCGGCTTTAGCCGCTGAGGTACGTTTTTTCTGTCCAACGCAACTTTTTCGGCAGCCTCTAATGCCCATACCCTTCCAACGGCCGCTGAGCGAGTCACACCTTTTCCGCAGCCGGCGTGTAGCGCAGAACGGGTTTGCGCGCTGCCATCACCTCATCCAGCCGCGAGATGCGCGTGGCGTGCGGAGCATTGAGCACCAGCTCGGGATTCTCCTCCGCCTCGCGGGCGATCTGCCGCATGGCGTCAATAAACAAATCGAGCTCTTCTTTCGATTCGCTTTCTGTCGGCTCGATCATCAACGCGCCGGGTACGATCAACGGAAAAGACGTGGTGTAGGGATGAAAGCCATAGTCAATCAGCCGCTTGGCAATGTCCCCAGTCTTGACCCCCTTCTGCGTCTGCCGGCGATCGCTGAACACCACTTCATGCAGCGTGGGGGTGCGATACGGCAGCTCGTAAACATCCTCCAGGTTCTTGCGGATGTAGTTCGCGTTCAGCACCGCGTCTTCTGTGGTCTGGCGGAGACCGTCCGGGCCGTTGGCCATGATGTAGGCCAGCGCACGGACAAACATGCCGAAGTTACCGTAGAACATGCGCACCCGGCCGACGGATTGCGGGCGATCGTAGTCCAGCCGCAGCATGCGGCGGCCGTCCTGGTCAGGTGGTCCCTCGACCACGACCGGTGTCGGCAGAAAAGGCCCCAGTATTTTCTTTGCTGCTACCGGCCCCGAACCGGGACCGCCACCACCATGAGGCGTGGAGAAAGTTTTGTGCAGGTTCAGGTGCATCACGTCCACGCCGAAATCACCGGGCCGTGTCTTGCCAACCAGCGCGTTCATGTTGGCGCCATCCATGTAGAGCAGCGCGCCTTTGGCGTGGAGAATGTCGGCGATCTTGTGAATTTCGCTTTCGAACACCCCGATGGTGCTGGGGTTGGTCAGCATCAGCGCCGCCGTGTCGTCGGTGACGATCTGCTCCAGCTGGGCCACGTCCACCATCCCCAGCGAATTAGAACGCAGATTCTCCACCTGGTAACCGCAAATGGCTGCGGTGGCCGGGTTGGTGCCGTGCGCCGAGTCGGGGATGATGACCTTGCGGCGCGGATTTCCTTTTGACTGATGGTAAGCGCGTGTCAGCAGGATGCCGGTGAACTCCCCGTGCGCGCCGGCCGCCGGCTGCAGGGTGATGGTGTCCATGCCGGTGATGTCGAGCAGGCACGATTTGAGCAGGTGGATGATTGCCAGAGCACCTTGTGAGAGCGACTCCGGTTGATACGGATGAGCTTCAGCAATGCCTTCCAGCCGGGAAACAAACTCGTTCACCCGCGGGTTGTACTTCATGGTGCAACTGCCGAGTGGGTACATGCCCAGATCGATGGCGTAGTTCCAGGTGGAGAGGCGGGTGAAATGGCGGATGATTTCGATTTCACTTAGCTCGGGCATAAGGCCCAGATCGCCGCGTGCGGCTTCGCCTAGCAGAGTCTCAGGGTCCACGTCGGGCACATCGAGTGGCGGCATCTTGTAAGCCTTTTTGCCCGGCGACGACTTTTCGAAAACCAGAGATTCATTCTGGCTCAGGTGCGAGCTCACTTTGCGGCGATTGCCTTCAAATGCCATCGAGTTATTGCCTTTCAAGCACGGGTAAGGGCTTCTTCGGACTCATGCTGTAGCAAAGAGACCACATGATCGATCTGCTCCCTGGTGTTGAGCTCGGTCGTGCACCAGAGGCTGGCGTGCCCGAGTTCCGGGTACCAGCGGCTCAGGGGCAGGCCGCCGATCACTTTCTGCTTGAGCAGTTGGGCGTTGAGTTGATCCGGAGATTCTGAGGTCTCGAGCACGAATTCGTTAAAACGCGGAGAGCCGTCAAAGAGCAACCGCGCGCCTCCAATGCTCGAAAGTTGCCTGGCCGCGTAATTGGCCTTAGCCAGGTTGTGCGTTGCCAGCTCGCGGATCCCCTGTTTGCCGTACACGGTCAGGAAGATGGTTGCCATCAGGGCTACCAGCGCCTGGTTGGTGCAAATGTTGGACGTCGCCTTTTCCCGGCGGATGTGTTGTTCGCGGGTGGAAAGGGTGAGCACAAAACCGCGCCGGCCTTCCGTATCCACGGTTTCGCCCACCAGGCGGCCAGGCATTTGCCGCAGATACTTCTCCTTGGCTGCGATGACGCCGCAGTAGGGACCGCCAAAGCTCAGGGCCACACCAAAGGATTGCGCTTCGAGGGAAACGATATCGGCTTCGACTGGCGGCCGCACGACGCCCAGAGAGACGGCCTCGGCGATCGACACAATCAGCAGCGCGCCTTTCCGGTGTACGATCTCGGCGATGGCCGGAATGTCTTCGATCACCCCGAAAAAGTTTGGCGACTGAACCAGTACGCAGGCAGTCTCTTCGGTGACGCTCTGTTCCAGCACCGCCAGGTCAAGCCGCCCGTCGTCGCCAAATGGCAGCGTCTGCGCTTCAAGCCCCTGGTGCTGCGCGTAGGTACGCATCACTTCCCGGTATTCGGGGTGCACGGTTCTGGCCACGAAGACGCCGGTCCGATCGGTAATGCGTACCGCCATGGTTACCGATTCGGCCGCCCCCGTCGATCCCTCGTACATCGAGGCGTTGGCAATATCCATGCCGGTCAGCTCGCAGATCATGGTCTGAAATTCAAAAATGGCCTGCAGCGTTCCCTGGGTAATCTCCGCCTGGTAAGGAGTGTAGGAGGTGAGGAATTCGCCCCGCTGCACCAGGGAATCGATGATGACCGGACGATAGTGACGATAGGCGCCGGCGCCAAGAAAGCTGGCGTAGCCGATTGCGCAATTGGCCGAAGCCTGGCGAAAGTACTCGACGATTTCAGACTCAGCCATCTGCCGGGGAACAACCAGGTCCCTTTCCAGACGGTATTCCTGAGGGATAGTCGAAAATAGATCATCGATCGAGCCGGCGCCGATGTCCTGCAACATGGCAATCCGTTCGCCCGGCGATTTTGGCAAATAGCGCATTGGGGGAGTCCTTTTTAGAACACGTTAACCATTACTGAATGATTCAACTTCAGTGGGTCTCTTCCTTTACGAACTTCTCGTAGTCGGCCGCACTCAGCAGGCCGTCGACTTCTTTCGGATCAGCGATCTCCACCTTGAGCAGCCACGCTCCGTGGGCGTCGGTGTTGATCTTCTCCGGGGCCGTAGCCAGCTCCTCATTGACCTCCGTCACGGTGCCGGTAATCGGGGAGTAGAGGTCGGAAACGGCCTTGACTGACTCCACACTGCCAAAAACCTTGCCCTTCTCCAGGCTGGATCCTACCTTGGGCAGATCAACGAAGACGATGTCGCCCAGGGTGTTCTGGGCGTAATCGGTGATGCCTACCTTGCCGATTTTGCCTCCTGCCTCAATCCACTCATGCTCCTTGGTGTAGCGATACGTTGCTGGATAGGCCATTCGGTCCTTATCTCCTCTTTCATTTTAGAGCTTGCACACGTCGCAGCAGGGGTGATGCTGCGGGTACATAACTGTCCAGCTGCGGCTTATGCCGGTTTTGCCGCTGGCTTTTTAGCCCGGCGGTAAAACGGGGTCGGCACTACCTTGGCCTTGACCGGGTTGCCGCGTACCTCGACCGCCACTTCCGTTCCCGGCGCGGTTAAGGCGACGGGCACGTAGGCGAGGGCAATGTTCTTTTTCAAATAGGGCGACGGAGAGCCGCTGGTGACATAGCCGATGGCCTCGCCCTCGAGGCTCAAAACCTTGTAGCCATCGCGAGCTATGCCGCGCTCGATCATCTCCAGGCCAACCAGTTTGCGCTTTGGCGGGCCGGCCGCAAGCAGAGCCTGGGAACCCAGAAAGTCGCTCTTACCCAGCTTCGAGAACCGTTCCAGGCCCGATTCGAGCAGCGTGATGTCTTCGGAAATCTCATGCCCGTAGAGAGCCATCGCCGCTTCCAGCCGAAGGGTGTTGCGTGCTCCTAGGCCGCAGGGCAGCAAGCCAAATGGTTCGCCCGCTTCCATGACCTCATACCATACGCGAGTGCTGGTGGGCTCGTCCGAGGGGATGTAGATTTCAAAACCGTCTTCACCGGTATAGCCGGTGCGCGCAATCAGCACATTAGGCAGACCACACACTGTGCCCCAGGTGAACCAGTAATTCTTGACGGTGCTCAAGTCCACCGCGGTGAGTTTCGATAACGTATCCTGCGCCCGTGGACCCTGGATGGCCAGCTGGGTGTAGTAGTCGCTGTAGTCGCTGATGTGCAGGCCGGCGAAGGAGCCTACCTGGGAGCGGATCCATTGGTAGTCTTTTTCCCGCGTGCCGGCGTTGATCACCAGCAGGTAATCGTTGTTGCTGAATTTATGTACCAGCACATCGTCGACAAAGGTTCCCTGGGGATAGAGCATGGCGGAGTATTGCGCCTGACCATCGGCTAGCTTGGAGGCATCATTCATGGAAAGGGCCTGGATGGCGGCCAGGGAGCCCGGCCCGCGGAACTGGATGTCGCCCATATGGCTGACATCAAACAGACCGACGGCTGTGCGGACGGCCATGTGCTCGGCGGTGATGCCGGAGTATTCGACGGGCATATCCCAGCCACCGAAATCAACCATTTTGGCGCCGAGCTGGCGGTGGACACCATAGAGCGCAGTCTTGCGCAGGGCGGCAGGGGAGAGGGGACCAGCGGACACGGGGGATCCTTTACCGGGAAAATAGCTTATCTTTCACGGTAGCACGGACCCGGGCAGGATTTCTCCTCCCGCTCGCCGCGCGGGGTATACGAAGGTTTTGCGGGGCTTGAGGAGCTTAGATTGGCTGCCCGGGCGACTTCTGGTGCTGGTTGTGGACCCCGGAGCGAGAGCCAGCCGCTGCCCAGGCCAGGCCGTCCACGCCTTTGCCGGCATCGATCAGCGAATCAACTTTCCACTGCGATAGATCAACCACCGCCACCTGCTTTGAGCCGGAGCAGGAAACATAAGCAACTTTGCCGTCGGGGCGGGCCAGAACCTTGACCGGGTGTTCGGGGACATCCACGGTCCTGACCACTTTGAGACTGGCCAAATCGATGACTGCGAGCTTGTTGGCTTTGGGCAGCGCGAGCAGCAGAAAGCGGCCGTCCGGGGTAGGCGAACTCCCATACCCGATTGCCGGCAGCGGTACCCAGGTTTTGATTTTGTTGGTGGCGGTATCGATCACGGCCAGTTGCGGCTTCGTCTGGTCAGAGGTAAAGACCATCTTGTCGTCGTTGGAAATGGCGATACGTTGCGCCTGCGAGGAGATGGGAATGATGGCGATGGTCTTGCGGCCGGGTAAATCGAGCACCGAAACCGAGCCTGCGCCCACGTTCGACGTGTACCCTCGCTTGCCGTCGCGAGAGATCACCAGCATGTGCGACTCTTTTTGCCCGGTAGGAACCGTGCCTACGACCTTGAGCGTTTTGGGATCGACTATGGTCACCGTCTGGTCCAGCTCGGTAGTGACGTAAACCATGCCGCTGGCCCGGTCATAGACCGGGCAGTGAGGCCGTACTCCATGGCCGAAATCGACCTTGCC
>CAZSUK010000448.1:0-4876 GCA_964609355.1 uncultured Acidobacteriaceae bacterium
GTGCCGTTCTCAAATATCACGCTGACGTTTGCCCCGGGCTCAAAAGCGAGCAATCACTTCGGAACTGTTCCGATTAACGGCGTTGTCCGGCACTAGCGTCGGGACAGTCTGCAAATCCAGCTCTCGCCTAGTTGCACCAAATCGAACCGCAATATCGGACCGTGAGAGCTCGAAGAGATCATCTGAACGACATCTATCCCGGCGTGAATGGCCTCATCGAGAAATGCTGTGAGGTCAACCTTTGTGGAGGGGTGGAGATCAAAGCGCTTTCAAGGCGCCCATCTCCCCTCTCTGTAAAGAACTGCGTTGGAAAGCCCGGCAGCAGTTCCGCAAAGCTGCATCTGTTCGCACTCTCGCGACTATTCTGATCAGAATACCAGTGGGAACGCGATCTATCGTGTAGATCCAATGGGCTAAGCGTTTCATTACCTCTGACCAGGTTCTCGCGTCAAACCCCGGACAAGTGGATGGGCGGCATTCGGTCGATTGAGTTCTCCTTCAAATCCCCAGGACCTTCTCCAGGTGAAAATGCATTGAGCCGATCCGCCACCAACGCGGTGTGCGGATTAAGAGGACGCTGAAAAAGCGGTTTGAGCGTGCAGGGAGAGACAAAATCGGCTCCTCCCCTCGCAATTTTTCGGGCAGCAGACAAAACTGGCCACCTGTCACCTGGACGAGAAGTCATGTCGGACATATGAACGGATTTGGTCAGTTAGCGACATCAGGCCAACGCACTCATCCAGAAGGATTGAAGGTCAAATCGCGGGTTTAGGTCGGATGGTCGCCAACCCGGACAGAACCGCATTTTTTTGGGATTACTCCGGTTGGGCGGTCACTCGGGAGCGACCGTAACTTCCTACCAACCGACTAGGTAATCTCCGACCGGAAACGAGTGCTGTGGAGCAACGGACCGATCACTCCACAGTGGATGTTCATGCCTTGATAAAGGCGAGCAGGTCGATGTTGATTTGCTCCGCGTTTGTCGTTGGCATGCCATGCGGAAAGCCAGGATAGAATTTCGTCTCGGCGTTCTTGAGCAGTTTGGCGGAGAGCGGTCCGGCATCTGCGAAAGGGACGATCTGGTCATCCTCTCCGTGCATCACGAATGTGGGCACATCGATCTTCTTGAGGTCCTCGGTGAAATCGGTCTCCGAAAATGCCTTGATGCAGTCGTATTGAGCCTTGATCCCACCCATCATGCCTTGACGCCACCAGTTGTCCCGAATGCCCTGAGAAATAGTTGCTCCCGGGCGATTGTAGCCGTAGAACGGAAGGGTGATGTCCTGGTAGAACTGGGCTCGATTCTTCGCTGTGCCCTCGCGAATCTTATCGAAGACTTCGATCGGCGTTCCGCCCGGGTTCTTATCAGATTTGACCATGATTGGTGGAACAGCGCTGATCAACACTGCCTTCGCGACTCGCCCCTTACCGTGCTTCGCCACATACCGAGCGACTTCTCCACCTCCGGTCGAATGCCCAATGTGAATCGCGTCTCGAAGATCCAGCTTCTCGACCAGTTCGGCTGCGTCGGCAGCATAGGTGTTCATCTCGTTACCGGTGACCGTCTGGGTGGAGCGCCCATGTCCCCTTCGGTCGTGAGCAATCACCCGAAAGCCGCGCTCTAAAAAGAACATCATTTGAGCGTCCCAATCGTCTGCTGAGAGCGGCCAGCCATGATGAAAGAAGAGGGGTTGGCCGGTGCCCCAATCCTTGTAGTAGATTGTGGTGCCATCTTTTAGCGTGATTGAGTCCATCCTCTTTTCCTTATCTAGCACTTGGATTTGCCCCTCTTGCCTACAGTGCATGGAGGCGGTTGAAGTAAACTGGGCCGGATTTGCTCTCCATCGCGCCCTGGAGCGGTACATACTTATATCAATTCGACGAACTCACTAACAGAGGTCGGATATGACATTCTCAGGGGTAAAACAGACATTCGAGCCAACCAGGAGTGGAGCTGAAATCGGGATACTGCTTTATCCGAACTCGCAGCTCGCCGCCGTTCATGGACTGACGGACCTGTTTTGCGCCGCGAATGCCATTCACCTCGCGCGCGGTGGATCGTCTTGTGGCGAGATTTCGGTCAGCCACTGGAAACTCAACGAAAACTCGGGGCGCATCGGACGAATCTACACGACCCATTCCGGGCGTACCCAAAAGCTCGCGGTCATCATTCTCCCCCCGAGCATGGGGGTTCCCAGCGGCAGCAATCCTATACGGGAGCGACTTTGTCGTTGGCTGAAAGCAAGGTATGCCGATGGTACAGCACTCTGTTCGGTGTGCGCGGGAGCCTTTCTTCTGGCGGAAACAGGTTTGTTGGATGGCCGAACGGCTACGACACATTGGTCTCACGCAGAAGAAATGGAACGCCGATTCCCGAAGATTAAGATTGAGACACAAAAGCTGCTGATCGATCATGGCGACATTTTCACGGCCGGGGGAGTTATGGCGTGGCTCGATCTGGGCCTCCGATGGATCGAAAAGCTGATGAGCCCAACGGTGATGCTGGGGGCGGCGCGATTCTTCGTTATAGACCCGCCGCGTTGCGAGCAACGCTTGTATGCCATCTTCTCTCCGAACCTGCTTCACGGTGACGCCAAAATTCTGCAGCTTCAACACTGGATCCATAGCAATTATTCCGAAGACCTGTGCGTTGCAACGATAGCCAGGTTTGCCGCTATGGGAGAACGCACTCTGTTGCGCCGGTTCCAGCAGGCCACCGGCCTAAAACCGAGCGAATACTTCCAGAACGTTCGAGTAAGCAGGGCACAAGAGGCGCTTGAGTTTTCGACTCACACCGTCGAAGAGATCACCACAATGGTCGGATACCGCGACTATAGTGCGTTTCGTCAAGTGTTCAAGAAGGTTATTGGACTGACTCCCACAGAGTATCGGAGCCGCTTCGGGCTTGTAGGGACGCGTCGTAGGTAGATGTGCGAGAAACGGCATAGCAGCGCACAATCGCGACCTGTAGTAGCGTTGAAGCGTCTGTAATGGATGGGGAGCGAAGAGGATGACATAGCTCGACGGAGGGTTCGGCCAACTGGATGTTCAGGATGAGCCCTTTCCTCCCGAGACGGTTTGCTCTCGAATGAGAGCAAGCTACGGCTATGAAGAGCCGTGTGAATCGAGAGGTTCACGCACGGTTCTGTGAGGGCCTCGGGGTGAAATGCCCCGGGGCTACTCGATCGCGCAGAACAATGGATTACGGCCTCCAGGCGCTCAATGCGTGCATTGGCGATTATGCGCTTATCTGGCTTCGACCGGATCGATTATCACTGTTGAGGCAGCTTGCCGAGAAACTCGTTCATCGCGTGCAGCACTTCTGCCTCGTTGGAGCGGAAGATGTAGTGATCCGCGTTCGGCACACGGATGACCTTGGCTGAGGGAACACCTGCTTCGAAGGCATTGGCCAATCTGGTTTGCCTCTCGAGATCGGCCGATGCGATGGCGGCGTGGCGAGCGGGATCTTCTGGGAAGACCCTGCTCAGGTCATGCGGCACAGCGAAGAAGGCCAGGCTGGGAACCTTGATCTCGGTATATTTATGTTCGCCGCTGACGATGGCGGCGACGGCGCTTGCGGTCGTGGGGTGCGGTCGCGGCGGTAGTGAGGGAGCGGGGCTGGGTAGCGCGACCGCTTGTTGCAGCTTCACCTGATCCTGCAGCTCCTGTTCGAGCCGTGGCAGGGCGGCCAACAGGGCCTCTGTTGGTTGGATCGGGCCGGAGGGGTCGCCGCCGTCCGGGAGAAGCTGCTCGATCTTGTTACGGACATCGATCATGTCGAGATGCAGGTCGCCCTCGGCGCGATCGTAAAAAGAGTGGGTGCCGCTGCACTCCAGGTAGATGAGTCCGCTGACCTTGTCGGGATGACGGCTGCCGATAGAACTCAGCTCTTCGCCGGCGATTGAGTGACCGACCAGGACTGGCTTAGGCAAGCCTGGCTTATCCAGATGAAGGGCAGCGATGACGGCAAGAACATCGTCGCCCAGACGGTCGGACGAATAATTGTCGTCGTTGGGCGTAGGATCGCTGGACTCGCCAAAGCCGCGGCGGGTGATGCCGTACGCGTGAGATTTGCCAGTAAATTTGGGCGCGAACTGGTCGAACTCGTGCGCGGTGTCGCCCAAAGCGCCGAGGAAGATGAGAGGCCGCCCAGTGCCACCCCAATCGAGCACTTCAAGCTGGACGCCCGGCTCGACGGTGACAAGCTTCACAGTGTGGGGTGAGGGGTCGCGGGGTAGGGGCCACGCGGTCGCCGGTGTGGTCTTTTGGAAGGTAAAAGGGGTCGAACCGCCCTGTGTCCATGTGCCGGTGATGGTTTTGCCGTCGGCGCTGAGCTTACCGTCGTAGGAAAGCTGGAGCATACCGACCGCAAATCGCACGGTCGAGTTGTGCACGGTCATTGAGTCGACCCAATCTCCAGTGAAGTTTTGATCGATGCTGTAGATCTTCGCTTTGTACGCTCCGCCATCGCCGTCGATGACTCGCAGAATGATGCGACGTGGTGTACCCTCAGGCGTCGTAATTGTTCCTTGCCAACTGCCAGTAATTTTCTGAGCGAAAACACTGCCTGCAAGGGCGATCGCGAGCAGGAACGCCGATAGGTTGCTCAGCCCCCACTTCACCCCTCTGTTCATGAAAACCTCCCTGGAAAACCCGTCGGACGATCAAATCGGTCCGGGTACCAATATAGAACACTACATAGGCAGGTGATCTCAGAGATCAAAGTGGCATCGAAAATATTCGAAGGGATTGAAGATTCGGACGAAGCCGCCCAGCGTTCACTGATTCGCGCATCGACTCTCAACTGCCTACTTCAGTCGCAATGCTCTCACCGAGCTGGGTATCGTGTTCTTTGGTTTGCGGTCGGATGGTCGCC
>CAZSUK010000449.1:0-4946 GCA_964609355.1 uncultured Acidobacteriaceae bacterium
CCGCCTTCTCTATTTGAGGATTCTTCCCCAGCCCGAAATGCAGCCGGCGATCGTTCTGGGCGGCAAATCCGCTTCCACCGGAAACCTCTTGCAGCTGGTGCTGGCCGTTCCAGTAAAGAGTGACCTGCGCACCGATCGCACTGCGGTTGCTGGCTGCGCCGACGAGCGCAAATTCCAGCCACTCATTCCCCGGGGTCACCGTGTTCTTGTAGATCAGCAGCGGCCCGCGCTGGTTGGCCACTACTACATCGAGAACCCCGCGGTTCCACAAGTCAGCCATGGCCACCGATCGCCCGTCGTAGATATCGTTCGCACCCACCGCCTGGGCTACGTCGACAAACTTGGCGGCTCCATCGTTGATCCATACTTTCTTTTGCTGGTAACCAGATAAGCTGCGGCCATCGAACGCCGGCCAGTTGGCTGCATCGCCAATAATCTTGCTGTTGCCGCCCGCTACGCGAGAAAAGTCGTACCAATAGCTCCTGTTCCGGTTGAGAGATATGTATCCATTGGTGAGGTAGAGGTCGAGATAGCCGTCGTTATTCAAGTCTCCAAATTGCGCGCCGAAGCTCCAGCCCCCCAGTTCCACGCCCATATCCCGCGCCAGGTTTTCGTATTTCAGGCCGGCATTTCCCTCTTGAGGAACCCAGAGATTATTGCCCTGTATCAGCACACCCTCTTCGGAGATGTTGGAGACGTAGATGGCGTACTTCCCTTGATTCAAGATGTCGCCGTAAGCAACGTTCATGCCGCTCTTGGGTGCGAACCCGACGCCCGTTGCCTGCCCTGCTTCCTGAAAATGTCCGCCCTCGTTGAGGAACAACTCGGAGACTCCGTAATCATTGGCGATGAAGAGATCGGGGCGCCCGGTACCACGCAAGTCCGCCGCAGAGGCGGCGAGAGCCCAGCGGTTACTCTTGATTCCTACCTTCTCGCTGACCTCCTCAAACCTCCCATTGCCGAGGTTGTGAAACAAGAACTTTCGGCCGCCGTTTTTTGCATACTCAAAACTCTCCGGCATCATGCGCGTGTCACGCAAATGCCATAAGTCCAGATTTTCGGAGTAGTAGCCGCCCACGAACAAATCGAGTAGTCCATCGCCGTCGTAGTCGAACCAGATTGCGGTGTTGGCGTTGATCCAGGGCGGCAGGCCTGCAGCCTCAGAGACCCGGGTAAAGCCGTGACCCTGGTCGTTGTGGAAGAGCTCGGGCCTGCCCCACTTGATCAAGAACAGATCTTCGTAGCCGTCGTTGTCGTAGTCTCCCCAGACCGCTCCCGTGGAGACCCCTGTACCTGACTGGTTGACGTCTGCCAGCCCCATCGGCCCGGCAACATCTTTGAATGTGCCGTCGTGCATGTTGCGGTAAAGAGCATTTGGACTGCCGGTGTTGCTGTTGGTGACATAGAGATCAGGCCAACCGTCACGGTCGAAGTCAACGATGGAAACAGAAGCGCCCATCGATGTCACCTCGGGCATGATTCCATCCAGCTTGGCGTCCAACGTTGGGGCCTGGTGAACGAAATTCACACCAGCCTGCTGCGAGACCTCCTGGAGATGAAAGCCGTAACGGGTCAGGGCCTGGCTCTCGTCGAGCCTGGCCTGGACTGCTAGCCGCCGCGCGGATAGCTGCTTGATGGCGAGAGGGGTAGCCAGCATCCCGATAAACAGGATGGTCACGATCAATCTAGTGGTGCGACTTGCCTTCATTGGGTTGGACCGCTTACATAACGGGTGTGGTAATTCTGCCAGTCTTCTGGATGTTGGCGATATACCCATTCGTCTTCCAACAGGCCGGGAGCCTGGTTGTACTCATTCTTTGCGTGGTAGGGCAAAGGCTGCACGGTTCGGGAGTAAGTGGTGTTGTAGTCGCCGTCCTTGATCCAGCCGTCGCCGGCGATCACATAATCTCGCACCCATCCCGGCTGTGGCGGGGCCTGTTCTGGAAAACGCAAGCTGATCTCATCGCCGGCATTCATGATCACATAGCGGTCATCGATCGAGGCCAGCAATCCGCGGACATCGCCGTAACGCGTGTAGTAGCCTTCGAGGTCACGCCAGATCTGCCTGCTGGCGGCGATCCGACTGTAATCCGGAAGCTCAGGAGAAGAAGCGTTTGCCTGGTGGACCACGGAATAGCCCCGGTAATGAAGGTCAGCCAGCGATGGATCCAATTGCGTGACCTTGAGCTGCACATTGGGCAGCCCTTGCGCCCATTCGATCGAATCCCAGTAAATCTCCAGGTTGGTTCGCAGACGCACTTTGTGCGGGGTGCCCGGCAGGAAGACGTGGTCGAGATTGATCAGGCAGGTCTTCTTGCGGCCTGCTGGGAAACCCAGGTTGGAGCGTGCAGTACGCCAGCCTCCGTGCCCATCCGGAACTTCCAGGCTGAGAGCACGGGCCTTATCGTGATGCCCCTGGCTGATAGCCACGTTTACCGACGAGTCTGTTGGATGCAGCCAGCCCTTGGCGACGAGCCACAACGGTCCGCTTTGAGGCAGGCCGTTGCCGAGGTCGACCTCGACATAGTGGTCGCGGGTGAGGCCCTGGTACTGTCCACGGCCAAAGGTATCGAGGTATTGGCCATCCAGTTTGCTGACAAGCTGGGTCACCTCTGTGCCTTGATCGTCGATGGCTTTCACGATTGGGTGCGGCGGTGCGACGGCGGTAATGGACGGCTTGACAGCGGGAACCACAAACCGTTCATCGGTAAAAATCTCGGTGCCGGCTGGATGGTCGACCACCATCAACCTGAGGTAGTCATAGTAGTAGGTTTCCCATAGCTCGCCGGTGAGGCGCAGATCATAATAGCCGTCGTGTGGCAGCAGTTGGTCACGACCGATTTTGTACCACTCTTCGGTGGCCGCAATTTTTGATGATCCCACGGAATCGATTTGCAGCCCGATGGCCGAACCCCACGGCACTGCGTCTTTCACGAAGCTGATCTGTTTACCATTCCAGGCAAAGAGAAAGGGGCAGGAGCCTTTCAGGCGCTGCTCGGTCAGGACTTCCTGATCTGCCTTCAGCGCGAACTCGGCGTTCTCCATACCATTCGGCCACGAGATTTTTACCACGTCGGCGGTGGGTTGTTCCCCCAGGCCGAAATGCAATTGGGGCGACGTAATCGGCTGCTTCTGCACCAGCAGTCCGGCGCGCAGCTCCATTTCCCCACCGATGCCGAAGGAGTTGATGCGCTGGTCGCCGGTGGCCACGCGTGCGCGCGGCCGAAGGATCTGCCACTGATACTTTTTGCTTCCCTGGTTGATGGCCTGCTCCACCTGCCCGGCCGCGGAAAGCCCCAGCAGATCAAGCCTTCCATCCCCATTGAGGTCAGCAATGTCAAACACTCTTTGGGCGCCGAACGGCGTGGGCATAAGGGTGAACTTCTGCGCACCATTACCCAGCCACAACAAGGCCCCTGGTGAATCCCCGGAGTCGAGCGCAACCGGCGTCACCAATAAATCGACGACTCCGTTGTTATCGACGTCTGCCGCACGCACGCGCACTTGTTTCGCGAGTCGAGGTGCGGTTCCCAGTTGAGCTACGTTCCAGCCCTGTGCGCTGTTGGTGCGGGTCATGGCGACGAGTGCGCCCGTCTCTTCTACGCCGACCAAGGCCAACGTTCCTGCACCCACGTCAGCAACCGTCACGGTCCTCACGTGAGGTAGGTTGCCGGGCAGTGGGAGCTCGCGAAACACTCCACCTCTCTCGTTGTGAAGAAAATGCAGCTGGCCCGCTCCATCGATCATGGCGGCGTCGGGATTGCCGTCGCTATCCAGATCTACCCAGGCAAATCCGCGCAGGCCCGAGATTCCGGTAAACGGATGAATCACGGTGAAGGATCCATCCCCATTGTTTCTGAGGACTGTCGGAGTGCCCTGGGGTGTGCCGAGCAGGATGTCCATATCACCGTCGGCTTCTACATCGATCGCCCAAGCCCCCGTGTAGGCGGCACGCAACACAGGCGCCGGTAATTTTGTCTGCGCGGTTACATCGGTAAAAGAGGATGGACTCTCCTGGCGCAGGAAGCGAACACCACCGTCGCCAGCCAGCACCAAGTCGGTTTTGAAGTCGTAATTGAAATCGACGGGCAAGATCGACTCGGGCTGAAGCTCGGCGGATCTGCCGGGAAAAGGAAACTCCGCGCCGGTGGCCAGCTTGACACTGTGGCTATTGGCTACGGCGACCACTGGAGCGCCGGCGCCGGTGAGCGAAATGGCTCCGATCCAACTCCATGAGCCACCCTCGGTGGAAGTTGGTTCGGTGCGGAAAGTGATGGCGGTGTCGGCCGGAGGAGGAGTGAACGTAGGGGTGGGCAAGAGCAGAAAGTGGGTGAAGGGGGATGCTTCGCTACCTGTAACAGCCTGGATCATACTCAGGCTCTGACGGAAATCAGGGAGACGCATCAAGGAGTTGCGCAGGAAGGCAATGCGAACGGCAGCCGCCCGCGGATCGGGTCCTGCTGCGGCAGACTGCAGAGCGGTCCATTGCGGTTGCACTTCAGGGGGCCAAGTTGCGGCGCGGGACGCAATTTGGGCCATAACGGAATGCAGCGTGGCAGCATCGCCGCGTTTGGCCGCCACTCGTCCCAGCTCCAGCAGGACCGCGGGATTGCCCGGCTGCTGGGCGAGAATGCTTTGCAGTAGTTGCTGAAACTCGGTCTCGCCATTGGCATCGCCCTGGCGCTCAAGCTCTTGCGCCAACAGATACATGGCCCGCGGGTTTTGCGGATCAAGCTGCACGGCTTTGCGCAACTCGACGATGGCTTGCGAGGGATTGCCACGTTTGCTTTCGAGCACCCCGAGCAGATAGTGGATTTGATCATTCTCGGGCGCCAGCTTTTGCGCTTGCGCCAGCCTTTGCGCCGCCGGCTCGAAATTTCCCTGGCGCAAAGCGAGGACGCCCCAGTTCGCCCACCCGGCGGGCTCTCCAGGGGCCAGGGTGGTAG
>CAZSUK010000450.1:0-4862 GCA_964609355.1 uncultured Acidobacteriaceae bacterium
TTGAACAGGCGCATCGGTGCAGATCCCGGCCGCTCGTTCTTCCCCTCGATGTAAATGTTGTTCCAGTCCGGGTCGCTCCCGTCCATGGGCACGACCCGCGCAAACCCCACAGAGCCTACGCCGGGAATGGCGGCCAGCTTATCGGCAATGCTGTTCTCGACGCGCGTGGTCGTCTGCGCGTCGGCAATGAGTTGCTGTGGAATCGCGATGCGCAGAGTTTGCACATGGTTCGCGTCGGCAAATCCGGGGTCGACGCCGCGAAGCGCCGCCAGGGTGCGGATCATGAGCACGGCGCTGATCAGCAGCACCATCGCCATGGCCACTTGCGCGATCACCAGCAGATTGCGCCCGCGCTGCCGTTCGCGGCTTGCGCTCGCTGTCCGCCCCTGGGAGGCGTGCGCAAGCGATGCCGCCGGCCGCATCGACTTCAGCGCCGCGATCGTCCCGAAGAGCAGTGCCGAAACCAGCGAAAGCCCGAGCGTGAACGCAATCGAGCGCGCATCGAGCGCGATCTCGTGCAGGCGCGGAAGATTCGCAGGGCCGATGGCGGCCAGCAGCCGCAACCCAGCCTCCGCAATCCCGATGCCGGCCACGCCGCCGATCAGCGCCAGCACCACGGACTCCGTCAGCAGCTCGCGGGCTATGCGTGCCCGCCCTGCACCCAGCGCCGCGCGAATCGCCAGTTCTTGCTGCCGCCCCTCGGTGCGCACCAGCATCAGGTTCGCCACGTTGGTGCAGGCAATCAGCATCACCACACCTATGGTCCCCATCACCACCCACAGCACGCTGCCCACGTTGCCGATCACTGCTTGCTTCATGGGGCGAATGGCGCCCGAGATCTTCCACGTCCTGTAGAAGTGAGAGTCGCCGCCGTCGTTGTTGGTCCACGAATCCATCCAGATCTCGAGCAAGCGCGCGATGTCCGCGTTCGCCTCGCCAATCGTCACACCCGGTTTCAGCCGGGCAATGCCATTAAAGCCGAAGCCGGCCAGGATCTGGTGTCGCGGATCGAACGCCAGCGGGATAAGCAAGTCAAAGTCCTGGTTCACCACCTCAAAGCCTCGCGGCATTACGCCGACGATCTCCCGCGTCTGGGAATCGACTTGGATGTTTCTTCCGATCACCGACGGGTCGCCGCCAAAACGCCGCTGCCAGTAGCCGTAGCTCAGCATCGCGACCTGGTGGCTGCGCGGGACCTGGTCGGCCGTCAGGATCCATCGCCCGGCAGTTGGGGGAACGTTCAGCGTCTGTAGCACCCCGTCGCTGATGTATGTTGTGTCCACCTCTTCGGGCTGCGCGATCCCCGTGACGTTGGCTGTACCAGAAACCCACACGCCGATGGACTGAAATGTGCGGTTGTGTTCGGCGAAGGTCAGATACATCGACGGCGAAAGGCGTAACCCCTCTGCGAAGTTCGCCAGGCCGGCCGCTCCAGGAGCGTGCAGCCACACCGCCACTAGTTGTTCCGGCTGGGGATACGCCAGCGGCTTGAGTAGAATGCTGTCGACGACGGTAAAGACAGCGGTGTTGGCTCCGATGCCGATAGCCAGCGTGAGAAGAACGGTGACGCCGAATCCCGGCGCTTTGCGCAGGCGGCGCAAGGCGAGTTTCATGTCAGCAAGGAGAGATTCAAACCTGGGCCATTGCCAGACCTCGCGGCTCCGTGTCTGGACGAGGGTGGTATTTCCGAACGCACGAAGAGCTGCCTGGCGTGCTTCAGCTCGAGAGAGGTTCTCCAGGCGCATCAGCTGCTCAGTCTTCTCTTCGAGGTGTTCACGTACTTCTTCGCCCAATTCGTCGTAAAGTTGTCGGCGGCGGAAGATTCGTTCTAGCCAGCTCATCGCGGATTAGTCTCCTAGGAATTCGCGGTTCGCCTCTCAGGCCCGAGTACCATCTGGATGCCTTCGAGCATCCGGTCGAAGCTGGAGATCTCACGTTCGAGGTGCTGCAGGCCGGCTTTTGTGATCTGGTAGACGCGCACGCGACGGTTGGTCGACGGCGAGACGGTCCAATCGGCCCTGACGAGCTTCGCTTTCAACAGCCGCTGCAGGGCTGGATACAGCGAACCCTCTTCCACCTGAAGCAGGTTGTTGGAGCGCTGCTGGATGTGCTGAACCAGCGCATATCCGTGCGCCGGTTGACGGCGGAGCGATTCGAGAATCATCATCTCAAGAGCGCCGGGAAACAGATCGCGCGAGGTGTTTGTGCTGTTTTCCATAAGGCCTTATCGAAACATGCCTAGAGTAAAAAGGTAAACGCCAAAAGTCAAGTTAAGAGATGCCCTAGGACTGATCCTGAGATCCATCCATCACGCTAAATTCACAGCAGCCGTTGAGAAGCCACTCCAGGTCCGCGCCGAGCGCCTGGGAAAACAAACGACTTTCGGCAAGATCATCGAAGCAGTCGAGAATGCAGAGCGCTCCCGGGCACCGATACAGAAAACGGCAGACCGGCTTGCCGGCTACTTGGTTTACTTCGCTTAGGCGCCGCGGTCCTTACCTTCCTGATCACCCACAACCTTCGGTCTACGATCTCAGTCATCATCGTTGCCGGGGCGTGCGGCATTGCTGCGGGCACGCCCCTGGCGATCCTGGCGCGATCGGACGTGCGGCCCGAAAGGGCGCGGTCATCAAAGGTGGGATCTACCTCGAAGCGCTCGGACAGTTAAAGATTGTCTTCCTCGATAAGACGGGAACGTTGACCTACGGAACTCCTCTGGTCTCGGCCACCCAGAGTGCACCGGGTATTTCGCAACGCACCCTCGTCGAGGCCGCCGCCACGGTGGAACGAAACTCAGAGCATCCGTTAGGCCGTGCCATCATCCGCTTTGCGGAGCAGCACGGCATTCACGCTGCTGATCCCGAATTCTTCGAGTATCGCGTTGGGCGGGGAGTTCTTGCCTCCTTGCGTGGAAGCGCTATCGTGGCTGGAAATCGAGCTTTGTTTGAAGAGCTGGGAATCGCTCATCCCGAAAGGAAGATCGATGGCAAAGACGCGGGGACGGAGGTCCTGGTCGCTCGGGGGGGCCACTACTGCGGATCCCTTTGGGTCACTGACCAGTTACGTCCGAGCGCCGCACCCGCTGTCAGGGCTCTCGGCGAGATGGATATCAAAGTGGTCTTGCTTACCGGGGATAGCAAGGCAGTTGCCGAAGCAGTAGCCGACCAGCTCGGCATCATTGAAGTCTATTCCGAGCTTCTGCCCCAACAGAAGACAACTTTTATCGCGGAACAGGTGCAAAAGAGGTCGAACGGTGGCCATGTTGGGCGATGGCATCAATGACGCACCCGCACTGAGCGAGGCGACCGTCGGCGTCGCCATGGGCGCCGGAACGGATGTTGCCCGTGAAAGCGCGGATGTCGTTTTGATCGGCAATGATCTGGGAAAGTTTGTGGATACTGTCCGTATCGCGCGTAACTGCCGGCGCATCATCTTGCAAAATTTCTACGGCACTCTCATTGTCGATACCATCGGCATTGGCTTGGCAGCTGCGGGTTTTCTCAATCCCCTTCTGGCGACGTTGATTCACGTCGTTTCAGAGCTTACTTTCATCCTCAGCTCAACCCGCTTGCTGCCGCCTCGTGAAAAGACTAAGGCCAACAACGCACAGCCGGTCGCCGGCATCGCCTGAGGAGCCGGACCAGGTGCGCCACTTCACCTTTCCCGGCATCCTCGTCACGCTCATGGCTTGGGCGATCTTCGCAACCTCCTGATCGAAGGAGTATCCGATGAGCCACAATGCCCTGCTCCGCCCTCCGAAAATGGAACAACTCTCATGGGGGGCACTGCCTGTGCCATAAAGAGATAGAAATCGCTGAAAACAGAAACACCCACACCAGAACCCTTGCCCCAAATATCATCTTCCGTTGAGACGCGGGGTAGCTCTGCCGAAGGATCGCAACAATCTTCTGAGTACGAAACCGCCGTCTAAGCTCGCGGCCAATCGGGGTGCACGATCCCTCCCTCAAGGATGGAGCTCATAGAGGGTAAGATGGTGGCCCGCGACCACAGCCAACGTAGACCCGTTCGGCGAAAGGGCAAAGGCGTTGCTGGAGTGTTCGGCAGCAGGCAAAGGAATCGAGGCAAGGAGCGACCCATCTTCGCCTCCGAAGACTTCGACCCTTTGCGTCTTGATCATGCTGAAGCGGAAGAGATGCCCTTGATCCCAATTCTCATCTGCTCGAGTCAACATGAGCGCGACTCTGGCGGAAGCGCTCGAACCTGCGACCGACGCGGGTAAATCCTGGCGACTGGATGTTTGGTCGATCACAGGTGAGCCGTTCTTCCGTGTCAGAATGGTGTGCATCGCCTTGCCTGAGATGTCGCAGGTGGTGGCGGCGAGCAGATCCGGTGAGACGTTGTCCAGAACCGGGAAACAGGCAGAACGCAGACTGCCAAGCTGTCTGTCACTGTTGCTGTCCCAGGCTTTGCCAATCAGAAACCATTCTGGCCCCATACCTTTCCGCAACTCGATCATGCTGTCATCGAGCAGGATCGGTGTGGGCACGAAGTTGCTGGAAGTTCCAAGAGTCCTGATCCGCTTCAAATTTTGGTCAAGCAGCGACCATCGCACCTCCTCTTGCGGCCCGCGGGCGAGCGTGTCCACCAGCATCAGATGATCTTCCCGCGAATGCAATTCGTGTAGTTCTCCGACGAGGAGATGCTCGCCATCCGGAGACGCGCGCAGGGAAGCCAATGGCAGATCGAGCGGAAGAGAGGCGAGTTCCTGCAGGCCTGGCCCATAGATCCTGAGAAAGCGGCCTTTATGCACAAGCAGATTGCGCCCAAAGGACCAGACGTAAGCATTGTGGTCGTCGATGATCCAATTCTCCATGCGATCGACCGACCGCGTCTCAATGTTG
>CAZSUK010000451.1:0-18050 GCA_964609355.1 uncultured Acidobacteriaceae bacterium
ACGGCCCACCGATGCGATAACGTAAACTGCTGGCTGGGATAGCCGTCTATGGAAGCGTTGGAGCAGCTCAACTACCCCGGAGAGCTTTCACCCCTGCGAGACCGGATGATTGCAGAGCTTGAGGATGTCAACACGCTCTGCGTCACCTACCGGTCTCGCATCTACCGCTATGCCTTGCTCTCGCTCAAGGATCCCGACCTCGCGGAAACGGTGACCCAGGATTGCTTCCTGAAAGCCTTCAAGGCGCGCAATGAGTTCCGCGGGGATTGCAGCATCGCCACCTGGTTGACGCGGATTGCCACCAACCTCATTCGCGACTGCACGCGCTCGCGCAAGTTTCAGTTCTGGAAAACGGCCGGCTCTACGGCACTCGAAGCTGGAGATATCGCAGACCGCCTCCGCTCTCCAGGGATTTCCCCGGAAGCCTCCCTGGTGGTGAGGGAGGAGTTGGTGAAGGTCTGGGACGCCGTGGACGCTCTCCCCGACAAGCAACGCAGCGTTTTTGTGTTGCGCTTTGTGGAAGAAATGGAACTTCCCGAGATCGCGATTGCGATGGGACTGCATGTAGGGACGATTAAGAGCCACCTGCACCGCGGACTTGCCGCAGTGCGCAAGGCAATGGAGAAAAAGCGATGAACAGCACCCATCTGTCAGCCTGGGAGCAGGAGGAGTACGTACTCGATCAGAGGACACCGCAGATGCTGCGCCATCTGACGGAATGTGCTGAGTGCCGCGCCGCCGTGGCCCAGTTGGAGCATGGCCTCGGCGTTTACCGCAAGGCGGCGGTGCAATGGAGCGCCGAGTCGCTGGCCACCCGTCCGCAGCAATTCATCACCGCCAGAAGACAGCCCATCCTCTCTCTGCGCTGGGCGATGGCAGCGGTGATCCCCATTGTGCTGGTGCTGATCGCGCTGCTTCCGTTCCGTGCGTCGAACCCACGCCCGGCCCAACCTGTAGCGCAAATCAGTGACGATGCGCGCGACGATGCGCTTCTGGACCAGGTCGATGCACAGATCTCGGCAGCCGTACCCTCGTCGATGGAATCACTCACTCACCTGGTTTCGACCAGCAACGGCACTGCGGCCAAAGGAAGCAAGCAGATTGTTCAGAACAACTAGCACGTGGCTTTCGATCCCGCTGGGCCTGGCCCTCGCGTCGGGAGCGGCCCTGTGCCAGAACACTCCACCGCCCGGGGCTCCGGCGGACGGAATGGAACCGCCTCCTATGGAGGGAGGCCGTCCCCCCATGGAGCGTGCCTTTCACCTCGGACCGCACGGACGCTGGTGGAACAATCCTGAGCTGGTGCAGAAGCTCGGGCTTACCGCAGATCAGCAAAAGAAAATGGAAGCCATTTTCCAGCAAAACCGTCCCAGCTTGATGGATCTAAGTTCCAGCTTGCGCAAAGAAGAGACTTCGATGGAGCCCCTGCTGGCCGCTGATCAGCCGGATGAGGGAAAGATCCTGGCGCAGATCGATCGTGTCGCCCAGGCCCGGGCAGAACTCGAAAAGGCGAACGCCCGTATGCTCCTTGGTCTACGTAGAGTACTCACGCCCGATCAGTGGAAAACCCTCCAGGCGGAGGAACCCCATATGCACCGTCCGCACTTTAACCAAGGGCCGCGAAACGAGTCTGGACCGCCGCCTCCTCAATAAGGCTGTTTCCCAGTGTGCGCGTCAGCAGGGCATCTCCGTTACGCCGTCCCAACTTGTACTTGGTGCATACCGTCCTGACCAACGCCTCAATCCGTTTCCGATAAGTCGCCGAGACAAACGCGTTGCTGTCAAAACGCTGCCGGTACATCGGTTCGAGCGTCGGAAAATGCTCCCTGACAAAGGCCAGGTAGATATCCTTTGAGCACGGCTTGAGAAACAGCGGTTGTGCTGCAAGGAAGCTGGCGTCGGCGGCCTTGGCTCTTTTCGCCATGGTATCCAGAGCTTTGCCTGTATCCGTCAGGCCAGGGAGTAACGGCGAGCACAAAATGCCCGCTCGCAGGCCCGCCTGCCGGAGCCGGGCGACCGTCTGCAACCGCAGATCCGGCCGTGGCGCCCGCGGTTCCAGCTTTCTCGCCAAGGCTATGTTAGTGGTGGTAATCGTCAGATGAAGCACTAACGTATTGCGCTCAGCGATCCGCTGCAGTAACGGAATGTCCCGTTCGATCAGGGTCGATTTGGTCACCACCCCAATGCGCAGCCCGCTCCGCCCGGCCAGCACTTCCAGCAGCGACTCCGTTACCCTGGCGTGGCGTTCGACCGGCTGATACGGGTCGGTCGCCGTTCCCAGGGCTATCTCTTCTCCCGGGCGAACCTGCTTCAATTCCTGTTCCAGCAGCCACGCCGCGTTCTGCTTGATAAAAATCTTCCGCTCAAAATCTTCAGGCTGTAATTCCATGAACTCGTGGGTATAGCGCGCATAGCAATAACGGCAAGCGAACTCGCATCCGCGATAGGGATTGATGCTCCAGGCGAAACTCAGACCTCGCCGCGAAACGCTCCGGTTCAAAATCGACCGCACCCCGAGCGAGCGCATTTCGATCTGATGTCCCTCACCGGCAGGGGAGGAAGCAGCGACCAAACGAGCAATCCCGGTCAAGGGGGATTTGGTGCCCTGCGGGGGAAAGCGAGAAAGAATAGGAAAAAGCTCCAGATTTTCGGCCACCGCGATCTTCGCCATTTGTTCGCCTCTAGGGATCCAGCGTACTCCTAGTGTGGGAGCAGGTCAACAGGTCCTGATGGAGGCTTGTGGTCTGAAGAAAGTGCAGGGCGAGATCTTTGGTATCGCACTACTCCTTACGCACAATACGCTCTTTACGCTACAGCCTCATCCGACCGCAATTGAATCGGAAAACCCCTTCCGCGCCGCCAAGGATGGAGTCAATGAGTCTGACACTGGCCCTTGCCTGCCGTTGGGGAGCAGCGATGGCCCATGAAGAGGCAAGATGATCAAATTAATTAATTAAAAACTTTGAGCACCTTCATGAAACAAAGGACTTAGCTGCTAGAGCCACAAGGTCGGTATCAATCAGCACCGTGTGTGATCCGAGTAGGGAGCGCGGTGAGCACGTGCCGTACCCGACAGGACCCTTACCACGCATGTCGCGCATATTTTCCGGACGGTCCTACGACAGGAAATCCCGACCGGGGGAGTCATGGGCCAGTGAGCCCACCAAAGTTGACAAGTTGAGAGAGGAATGAACGCGCTTTGGTTCTATCCCGCCACCAATCGCCGGGTGCCCCACATCCCCGATTTCCTGTTGAGTTTCGTGGGTCTCCTGAACTTCATGCGACTTTCCTCAGAAAAGCGCACACGCGGTCCTGTCGAGAGCTGCGTACAGGAAATTCGGGACATCTCGCTCGTTTTTCGCGAGATGTGGGATACCGCAGGCCTCGCCCTCAAATCTTTCGCGGGCTGACAGATCTACACGGGCTGCGGCTTTCTCTCAAAGAAAGCCGCATGAAGTCCATCAACGCCACGGGTCTCCACAGGAAATCTGGGGGGAACCCTCAACAGCCTTTCGTTCCGGACCCTACTATCTGTTCATCCTGTTCAGCGGTCCTGTCTTGGAAATGTTTTTCGACAGAGGAGTCATGGGCTTTCGGCCCACCCAAGGTGATGAAAAACGGCTCCTATTCAGCAACTACTCTCCCTGGAGGCACCGCCCTCCCCTTTGTCATCTCGACCGAAGCGTACCCAGATTTCCTACTTCGCGCTGCTAGCAACGACCACGTGTGGGGCTCTCCGTAAAGAGAGCCGCATGCAGATCATCAAAGCCACGGGTCTCGACAGGAAATCCGGGGGAGCGCAGTGGAGAGATCTGCGGTTCGGCGGTTCTTTCCTGGAAATGTTTTTCGATAGAGCGAAGCGTAGTGGAGCTGCGGTTCTCACGCCTGGAGCTTGTCAGCCACAAAGACAGTGGCAGATGGCAGTCCTAATTTTCTTTGTCGTCAGGCCGCGGAGCGCGGACAGCGTAATCGCCACCTGGTTGGGTCACGGGGTTACGCACCTCACCCAGTCGCGCGGTTACGGGTCCGTCATGCACTCGGCGGCGAAGTCCCAGCAGCGTCTCCTGCTTGTCGCGCGCATATTCCGCTGCCAACCGGGTCAACGCGTGGGTTACGATGTCGCTGTGGTGCAGGTTCTGCATCTCCGGGTCGCGGCGAAAGTTCAGCCACAAGCGGTGCACCAGCTCCACATCATCCGCCTGCAGAGACGGAGCGTGCGGTCCAATGTGGAACGACTCCGCCTCGCCATTCGGAGAGACCACGTAGAAGGTGATCTGCTTCTTCGGTTCCGGCAGCGCTTCCCACGCCTGCCCAACCCGGTAGGCCTGCTCATGCGCCGACATCTTGCTCGAAAGCCCCGAAACCACGGCCGCCGCCTCCAGCGAATTCGCCGTCTGCACCAACGCGGCGAAAATGTCTCCTGCCGGAACGACCAGCAGCGAAATATGCTTGCCAAAGCTCTCAGCCACCGAAACCGCCTTGGTAAACAGCATCTGCTCGTATTCACTAAACAACTGGTCGGAAGTAGACAGCAACTCCGGTCCGCCTGCGCCCACCATGCGCGCTGTCAACACCACCACATCCTGATCACCCGTATTAGTCCGCGCCAGGGTCCACTTCAGTGCGAACGGATTGTTGGCGTCGCGCATCGTGACCACCACGCATCCCGGGTCGATCTGCAAGACGCCGCGCCCTACCGCATCCTCGTGTTCCAGCTGAAAGTGCTCTTTCATCTGCAGTTCGGTAGTGGTTCTTCTGCGCCGGTTGTCGCGTTCGGAGATGGTGAAAATGATAAAGAACGTAGCTGCGAACAGGATCCCGCTGACCGTAGCGACGGACTTGGTGAAAAGGTTTACCAGCGCAGTCGTCAGCAAAACCATGAAGACCGAGAGCAAACCGATCGGTACCTCCCGGTTGCCGATACGCAGATTGGGTGGAACCTTCCAGCCGCGCTCTCCTTTGTACTTCCAACGCAGCACCAGCATGGCGAGGCTATTAAAAGTAAAGCTCCAGATCACTCCAAACGCATACGCTTCGCCCAACGCGATCACATTGCCTCGGCTGGCGATGATGGTGAACAATTGCATCATGGCTACCAGGTTCACGATCCGGTAGCTGGTGCCGAATTTGCGATGCGGCCGGCGGAACCAATCCGTCAGCACCCCATCTTCGGCGATGCGCATCAGCACGCCCGTAGAGCCGATGATCGAAGTGTTGATGGCGCCGGAAAGAATGAGAAAGCCGACCAAAACCACAAACACACGGAAAATGATCCGCAGCACCTGCGGCCCGACCATATACATGGCCATTCCAGCGATCAGGTTGTCGCGGTAAACCGGCACCCGCACGGAGTCGGGAATGAGCATGACCGCAAGCAGGGAACCGATGCCGGTAAAAAGAAAGCTGTAGATCGCGATGACGATCGCGGCGCGTTTCAGGTTCTTGAGTTTAGGATGCTCGATCTCCCGGTTAACCTGGGCCAGGGTCTCTTCGCCGCTCATGGCCAGAACGGAATGCCCGAATGCCATGATGATGCCAAACAAGCCCAGCGTCGCGGGCAAACTGGTGTATCTCAAAAACCCCAGAGCATCGTTACTGAAGTGTAGTGTTGAAGGTGTGGGCCAGGGTGGCAGCTTAGCGCCTAGATGGAAGGCGGAATAAATTCCCCAAGTCAGCAGAATCACCACCATTACGGTGGTGATCTTCATTACTTCGAGCGCCTTATCGCTCGACTCCTCGATTCCTTTCAGGTTCTGCCACCAGTAATACCCAGTGACGATCGCTGCGAACGCTGCCGAGGTTAGGTCCATCGGCAACTGAGGCGCCACATGGTGGGCACTGAGCATGGCGCCCGGCAGCCAGCTATGAGCGGCGGCCACGGTCATCAACTCATTTAGCAGGCTGGTGATGTACTGTCCGGCGGAAACGCCGGAAATCGGGCCGGTGAGAATGTAATCGAACATGAGCGCAGAAACGCTCAACTTGGCGAACGTGCCGCCCAGAGCCTCCTTTACCACCCGGTACACGCCGCCGCGAGTGAACATGGAGCAGCTCTCCACGTACACCGCGCGCACCGCAAAGGAGAACAGCATGACCCCCAAAATGAACCAGGGAGCAGATTTGCCTACGGCCTCTTCCGCAATGCCGCCGGCGTAGAAAGCCGACGAACCCAGATCGTTCAGCACCACCGCTGCAGCGCGCCAAAACGAGATAAACGTGAGCATCACCGAGGAGGCGACGACCAGTTTTACCCGGTTGGAGGGGATAGAAGGTGCATTCGCTGTTCGCTCGGAAGCCATTCGATATGGGCCACGGTCTCAACGCCGCAACGGGGAGTGTCGCGGTCTGGTACGAAGCCAGAACTGAGTCTATGTTGCTTGCCGCTTAGCGTCAACGACGGATAAACGCTTCACTCACCCACCAGCAACTGAAGATCTTCGACAAAACTAATCGCAACCACCACTGCCGATCCCGCGATGCCCAGGAAAAACATTACTTCAAAGAGACGCATGAAAAAGATAGCGATCAGCATAGGTAATCGATTGTATCTCTTTCCTCGTCTGGTGGGTGCAAGACTCTCATCCCACAAGGGATGGAGGGTGAGGATGGTAGACTCTCGGCCATATGGCAAGACTGGTACGGCAACCCTGGCTGCTCGGCATTTTTTCTGCCGCGCTGCTGATGCTGCCTTTTTCGATCATCGGCCCCGTGCCTTTCTGGCGGACGTTCTTTTCCTGGGTAGCGTTTGTGCCCCTCTTCTACGGACTATTGACGAGGGAGAATCTAAACCATCCAAAAGCGTTGCTACGTGGAACCGTAGCCGCCTATCTCATGGGCTTTCTCTGGTTTACCGGCAATTGCTATTGGATTTACCAAACCATGTTGTACTACGGCGGTTTGCCGCCGTTTATTTCCGCCGGAATTCTAATCGCCTATAGCCTGGTGCTGGGGTTGTACTTTGCCGCGCTGGGCCTGCTGGTGACCGCCACTGCGAAGGCTTTTCGCAGTCCTCTTTACGCTCTTGTGGCTACCCCCTTTTTCTGGGTGGCGCTGGAACTGCTTTCCGCAAGGTTCACCAAAGTTCCATGGGACTTGCTGGGCTACTCGCAAGTAGGTAATTTTCTACTCACCAGCCTGGCTCCCTGGACCGGGGTGTATGGAATCACCTTCGTGCTGGTCGCCGGCAATGCGCTCATTGCCTGGGGGACGCTCGCCTCGACAGGGAAACGTCGCCTGGTCCTGCTAGCTGTCGGCTTCCTTGCCGTTCTGGTGCTGCAGAATGGCGATCATTTCGCGCCCCCTTCTGCGCCTTCTCCCGCCACCGCCGTGCTGCTGCAGCAGAACCTCAACGTGAATCAGGACAATCACTGGCCTGGAGTCGATTATGAACACCATGTTAGCGAATTCGCAAAACTCAGCACGCGCACGTGTGGCCCGTTTCTGGCCGGCATGCCCGACCTGAATGCCTATCCTGTAACTCCCGATTGCCCAGAGCAGCCAGTCACGCCCGGCGTCATCATCTGGCCCGAGTCACCGGCGCCATTTCTCGACAAGGACCCTCGCCTGCTGACTGCCTTGCGCGATCTCGCCGTTTACATGCATGCGCCAGTGATCGCCGGCACCACTTCGCTGGACGCTCACGGGGATCGCTTCGACATGTACAACTCCGCCCTCTTCGTGCGTCCGGATGGCACCGTGGCAGGCCGCTACGACAAGATCCACCTCGTTCCCTGGGGAGAGTACATACCTTTCAAGAGCTTTTTCTCCTTCGCCAAGAACCTGACCCAGCAGGCCGGCGATATGACCCATGGATGGCGGCGCGTGGTCTTCTCGACCGACGGCCACCTCTTGGGTGTCTTCATTTGTTACGAGGAAATCTTTGGCGACGAGGTACGCCTGTTCGCAAAACAGGGAGCGCAGGTGCTGGTCAACATTTCCAATGACGGTTGGTACGGCGATACCTGCGCACCCTGGCAAACGCTCAACATGTCGCGCATGCGCGCCATTGAAAATCGACGCTGGCTGCTTCGCGACACCAACACCGGCATCACCACCGTGATCGATCCTTACGGCAGGCTTACCGCCAGCGTGCAGCGCCACGCGCTCACCTCGCTGGCTGCCAGGTACGGCTACCGCAGCGACCAGACCTTCTACACCCTGCACGGCGATCTGTTCGCTTACCTGTGTGGGATAATCACTTTGGGGATAATTGCCGCCACGGTGTGGTTTAGCCTGCGGCGCCACTAAATCATGTTGAACGAACTCGAATTCTCCTACACTCCGGTACGCGAAAAAGTGCGCGACCTTCGGGAGTATCTTTGACCACCAACGCATCGACAGGGAACTGGCGGCCTTAGAGTCGAAGCTTTCCGATCCAGCTATCTGGTCCAATCCAACCGAGTCCCAGGTGCTTATGCGCGAGCGCAAGCGCCTCGAAGGCCAACGGGCGATGGAGAACGAGCTGGTGCGCCGCAGTGAAGACATCGACGCCTATTTTGATCTCGCCCGTGAGGGCGAATCCGTCGAGCCCGAACTGGAACGCGAAATCAAGTCGTTAAGCGAATTCGTGGACCAGCTCGAAACCCGTACCATGCTCTCTGCGGAAACTGATCCGCTGAATGCAATCGTGACTGTTCACCCTGGCGCCGGGGGCACCGAATCTCAGGACTGGGCCGAGATGCTGATGCGCATGTATCTCCGTTGGGCCGAGCGTCAGGGCTTCAAGACAGAGATGAACGACTACCAGGACGGCGAAGAGGCGGGCATCAAGTCGGCTACGTTTACCGTGACTGGCGATTTTGCCTTCGGGCAGCTTGCGGGAGAAACAGGAGTTCACCGGCTGGTGCGCATCTCGCCCTTTGACCAGGCTAAGCGGCGCCACACCTCGTTTGCCAGCGTCTTTGTCTCTCCTGAAATCGACGACTCAATCCAGATCGACATCAAGCCCGACGATCTGCGCATTGATACTTATCGCTCCGGAGGCAAGGGTGGCCAGCACGTAAACACGACTGACTCAGCCGTCCGCATCACCCATCTGCCAACCAACATCGTTGTGCAATGTCAGAATGAGCGCTCCCAGCACAAGAATCGCGAGAAAGCGATGAAGATGCTTCGCTCCAAGTTGTATGAATACGAGCTGGAAAAAAAGAAGCAGATTTCAAAGAAGCTGGAAGATTCCAAGCTCGACATCAATTTCGGTTCGCAGATCCGCTCCTATGTGCTGCAGCCTTACCGGATTGCCAAAGACCTGCGAACCCGGGTCGAGGTGGGCGACGTGGACGCGGTGTTGGATGGCAATCTGGAACCATTCATCCGTGGTTATCTCATCATGCGCAGGAAGGGCGGTGATCCGCCTGCGATCGAAGAACCGGTGGACGTGGAGTGAGCATCCCATTCTCATGAACGAGCCAGAAACCATCCGCACCATCCTCGATAAAACCAAGACGATCGCCGTGGTCGGCCTTTCCGACAAACCCGACCGCCCCTCGTTTTATGTCTCCAAGTACATGCAGCAGGAAGGCTACCGGATTATCCCAGTGCACCCAACGGTGCCCCAGGTACTAGGGGAAAAGGCTTATCCGACCCTGGATGAGGCTTTCGCGGCGGAAGGAAAAATTGATCTGGTAGACGTGTTCAGGGCCTCGGAATACGTCCCGGAAATCGTCAAGGACGTTATACGTCTCAAAATCCCGTACTTGTGGCTCCAGGAGGGAGTTTGCCACGAGGAAGCAGTGAAATGGGCTGAAGCCGACGGCATCCTGGTGGTCATGGACCGCTGTATCTACAAGGAGCACGCCCGCCTGGACCGGGTCAGCCAATAAATGCCCCTTCCGCTCTGTCGAACATAAAGCTGTAATCAGACTAAAGCCGCAACCAGACTTTGACATTCGTCCACGCCATTTGAATTTTCTTAGGTGGGCCGCAGTGCCCATCGGGACTTCGGTCGGCTCATTCTCTGAACTGTTTTTCGAGGACCCCTTTTTTGGTAACCTCGCACGGTCTTCTCGAGTCCTACTAGCCAAGCGGCTACAATAACAAGGGATCGTGCGGTGCTCGCTATGCCAGGTCTTCGCCAATACCTTTTGTTGCTCTGCACGGCATTGACCGCCGTCGTTGCGGCGGCTGCGCCCGTAACTGGACCAGTGCGTGCAACATCTCACGGTAGAGCTGCTTCCGCTCAACGGCTCCATCCAACCCGGAGGCACCGAGCTTGTCGGCCTTCACTTCACCTTGGATAAAGGCTGGCACGTCTATTGGGTCAACGCTGGGGACTCGGGGGAACCGCCAAGCATCAAGTGGACGCTCCCAGCCGGCATCACTGCAGGCGCCATGCAGTTTCCCGCACCACGCCGTTTGCCCCTCGGCCCTCTCATGGATTTTGGCTATGAAGATGAGGTGCTCTTCCCCATAACCCTGAGCGCCGGCTCCACGCTGAAAGTCCCTTCTACGGTCGAGATACCAGCCCATGTGGATTGGCTGGTATGCCGCGAGGTCTGCATTCCGGGCAAGGCTGACCTGGTCGTTCCCCTGCAGATCACAGCGCAGAAGACCATCCCCGATCCCGGTCGCCAGGCGCTCTTCGATCGCTTCCACAGTCTCTTGCCCCAGCCTCTCCCGTCCTCGGCCAAGGCTGTGTTTGCCACAGATCCCAATAGTTTTGCACTAGCCGTGACCGGTCATCCGGCGACCGCTGCTGAATTCTTCCCCTTAGACCAGAGCCAGATCGTGAATGCCGCGCCTCAACCCGTCCGCGGGGTCAACAACGGCATCGTCATCTCTCTCAAGAAGGACGAGAACTTTCGCGCTCAACTGGCACAGTTGAATGGAGTTCTCCTGCTGGGTGACGGAACCGCCTACGAGATTCACGCTCCGCCGGGTTCTCTGCCGGCGGGCGCCCCCGGCAGTCACGAAGGTGCACTCAATCTACTGCGCTTCGTTTCGCTCGCCTTCCTTGGCGGAATGATTTTGAACCTCATGCCCTGTGTCTTTCCCGTCCTGTTCATCAAGGGCCTGGCCTTGGTGGAGTCATCGCGGCACGAGCCAAAACGCGTTCGTGCTCACGGGCTCGTTTACGCGCTGGGCATTCTGGTCTCTTTCTGGATCGTGGTCGCCCTCCTGTTGGGCCTCAGGGCAGGGGGCCGTCAACTTGGCTGGGGCTTCCAGTTCCAGTCCCCCGGCTTTGTCGCGGTAATGGCGCTGCTGCTGTTCTTCCTCGGCCTGTCGCTCGCAGGCATGTTTGAGATTGGCCTGACCGTAACCAATACGGGCTCCAGCCTGGCCGCGCGCAGCGGCTATGCCGGCAGCTTTTTCACCGGCGTGCTGGCCATGGTGGTAGCCACTCCATGTACCGCCCCGTTTATGGGAGCCGCCATCGGTTTCGCCCTGGCGCAAAGCGCGGGTGCGGCCTTTGCCGTCTTCACTGCGCTGGCGCTCGGCCTCGCCGCACCTTATCTGCTGCTCACCTTCCATCCCCTGTGGATGCGCTATTTGCCCCGCCCCGGCGCCTGGATGGAAGTGCTCAAGCAGGCCACAGCCGCGCCCATCTTTGCCACCGTTATCTGGCTGGTTTGGCTCTTCGCTTCCTCTGCGGGAGTCGACGCGCTCACCGCGCTGTTGGCTGCATTTCTGCTGCTGGCTATCGCTGGTTGGATTCTCGGCCGCTGGCCGGCACGACGCGTGGCTTCGGCGTTTGCCATTACCGTCATCGTTCTGGCAGTGGCCACGCCTCTGTACGCGCTATGGAAGTTTCCGGCGGCCGAAACCACGACTGCTGGCAAAACCGGCTGGGAACCTTACAACCATGAAGCCATCGAACAATACCGCGCCCAGGGCCGGCCGGTATTCGTCGACTTCACCGCTCGCTGGTGCCTGAGCTGCCAGGTGAATGAGCGCGCCGTCCTCAACCGGGGCGATGTGAGCCGCCGGTTGCACAATTCCGGGATCGTGCTGGTGCGTGCCGACTGGACCAAGCACGACGAGAGCATCGCTTCCGCGCTTAGGGAATTGGGCCGAAGCGGTGTGCCCACGTACGTCTTTTATCCTCCTGGACAGCCAGCCTTGGTGCTGCCCGAAGTTCTCACCCCGGGCGTCGTGTTAGGGGCGCTCGATCAGCTCCAGAATCGTAGTAAGCCCAACAGCCAGGCGCTGCTGGAGCCACAACCCTGAAAGGATGAGCCGATGAACCGCAAACGCATCGTTCTAGCCGCGATGTTCGCCTTTGTCTTCGCCACTTCTGCTCGTTCCGCCCAGATCGGCAGCCAGGCGCCCGACTTCCACGCAACCGACTCCAACGGTAAAACGCAAAGTCTCGATCAATACCATGGCAAGTACGTAGTACTGGAGTGGCACAACCACGATTGCCCCTACACCATCAAGCACTACAAGAGCGGGAACATGCAGGCGCTGCAGAAAGAGTGGACCGCCAAGGGGGTGGTGTGGTTCACCGTCATCTCCTCCGCTCCCGGGGAGCAGGGTTACGTCGATGCGGCCCAGGAAAATGCCTACATGAAGAAAATGGGGGCTCAACCGACAGCTGCTTTGCTTGATCCTAAAGGGGAAGTCGGTCATCTCTACGATGCCAAGACCACGCCTAACATGTACGTGATCGATCCCAATGGAAAATTGATCTACGCCGGCGCTATCGACGATCATCCCACCACCGATGTCTCTGATATTGGCGAGGCTATGAAGGGGCAGCCAGTGCAAACAGCGGTCACACGCCCTTATGGATGCTCAGTCAAGTATTGGCAATAGAGGATAAGTAACTATGTCGCTTGCGTTTCGTTGGGCGTCTCTCGCAGTCTTGACAACAGGCCTGTTGCAGACGCCCTTGATCGCCATGCAGGGTCCGCCGCAAGCGGACCCTCACGCCGCGGAGGAGTTGGCTGCTCAGCGCCAGGCCATGGGTTTTCTCGGCTACCTCGATGACGGTCGTTTCGCTGACAGCTATGCCTACACTGGGACGCTGCTACGCGCCCAGGCCGACCGCGAATTGTTTACCGCGCAAATTCAAAAAGCACGCGCTGGGACGGGCGCGCTGCAAGCCCGGGAACTCATCGACGCCGCCTACAACACCAGTGTTGAGGGGGCTCCTGAGGGACAGTATGTGATCCTCCACTACCATTCCAATTTTGCCAACCGCCAGGATACGGTGGAGACCATTACGTTGGCCCTGGCTAAGGGCTACTGGCGGGTGGACGGCTACTACCTCAAGTGAGCGGTGATTCTTACGGGCAACCCGCTGCTCCAAAAACAGCCGGCAACGGAAATCCGTCAGTCTTTGGCCCCTCTTTCCCCGAGAGGAACGACGTGGCCTGCGGCACGAAGATACCGAAAGAAATGATCCAAAGGCGGCTTAGGAATGAAATCATCCAGAGTCAGCAAGTCGCTGCCGGGGGACTCCCGCAAAAGACCTTCTGGCAAGTTGCCGAGGGCTGCAACCAGGTCTTCCTTGCGCATCGGAGCGACATAGATGGTGACGTCAGTGACCAGCAATCGTCCGAAGCTTTCCAACATGACGCCGGGCAACTCCGGAAACATCCGTTCTTCCAGAAGTCTAAGGAACATAGAGAGCCAGATAGTCACCCGGATGGGCGCAGCGGTGTAGCGGCGAACATAATCGAGCACCTGATAGCCCTCCGGATAGTTCGTAACCATCACAGTGGCTAGAGGAGCAAGCTGCTCAATCAGGCCCAGCAGTTCCTTGTTATCGGAGGCAGCTGAGCCTCCGAGACTGGGAGTATTGACCTCCAGCACAGCCAAAGGTTCACGGTCGGACGGATTTCCCTCAGCCAGCAGCTTCTCTCGCGCAGCCTGAAAGACTTTGGAGGCAGAAGGGCCGGGATGTCCGCCCAGGGTGCGCTGCACGAGCAGTGGACGTTTATGAAGGGGAGTCGACGGTTCGACCACCTGGGCGTTGGCGTCGAACACCAAGCCATGGGACATGCCGTTGCGGAGCGACTCCAGGCACCAGAGACGGGAATCGTTCCCGGCGAAAACCGGGCCCGTGATTTCGAGTACGTCGATCTCCAGCCGCTTGGAGGTTAGATCATCGAACAAACCAGCCAGAAAGGCGGTTGAGGATGAACGCTGGTGGTAGGCGGCATAAATCAGGTTGACGCCCAGCGTGCCGATGGCCTGCTGCTGGAGCGGTGCCGTGGGATCCATGAGATTGATGTGGAGAAGAATCTGGTTGGGCTCTCCGCAAGGGTCGACCTGGAAGCGGACACCGAGCCAACCATGCTGCTCGTTGGTTCCCTGGTAGTTCCTGGTGGCGACCGTGTCTGCAAAGACAAAAAATCGGGTATGTTCACCGCGAGTCGTGCTAAGGCGCGCTAGTAGGACCTGATACTCGTGGTCGAGCATAGCCAGGAGGCGCTCCCTGGATACATATCGAGTGCCGGCGCCGTAAGTGTCGTCGCTGACGGTCTTGTCGTAAGCGGAGATAGCTTGCGCAACCGTTCCAGAAGCCGCGCCTGCGCTCAGAAACCAGCGCGCCACTTCCTGACCGGCCCCAATCTCGGCGAACGTTCCGTAGCACGTAGCCTCCAGATTGATCGCCAGCGCTTTGGCATGAATGTCGGTGAATTGCTGGGATTCGAAGGCAGACATGTGTGGCTCCCTTTGGGGAATTCAGACTCGCTGCATTCGATGCTCCTGGATCGGAAGAGGTAGCGAACTAATCCAATCCTGGTCGTTTTTGATTCCTTCGCCGAACGAATCCGTCGACTTTACCCCAGGCCCTGAACCTTGCCGCGCAGCACGCTGACAGAACATTTGGGCAAGTTCACTCGGCCGCCTCGGCCTGCCCTGATCGTGGAAGCGACTGGCGGATTGTCCGGTTCGGCGTGGGATTCCGCACCCGCCGAATGCCAAACGTACTGCTCGCTTCCGAACGTCACCATATTTACCTCGCCGTCATAAAAGCCAGTTGCGCCGTCGGCTCCCTCGAAGGTTATCTCGATGCTGCTTGGATGATCCCTGTCTTTATTCACCAGTAGAACTGCCCAATCACTGTCGGGTCGTCGAACTGCATAAGCAGTCACCAGAGCGTGACCTGCAGGATCAGCGATGGTTCCATGCACCCGGAACAGGTGATGCATGCCGCTGCGATGGGTGACCCATTCATTGTTGATCATGCGACCCGTGTGATATTGCGCGGTGAACTGGCGAATTTTGAGATCCGCGTCGGCAACATAGTTCCCATAAGTCGCCCACCCACCGTGGCAGCCAGGCTGAAGCGGTTCAGCCTGAATCGGCGAATGATAATAAGCAGACCCGCCATATAGGAAAAACGAACCCACGCTGTCTGCCAGCCACAGCGCGGAAAAAATGTCGGTCATATAGTTCGACAGGTTGTAGGTCACCGCGCTCTCTGTGTTCATCAGAGGCACGCCCTCGGGCAAGCCATCCTGGCGAAACGCATCCAGGCAATTTCGTGTGACTTCGGGCTCGCGATACAGATCCGCCCAGTTTACCGAGCAGGGATCGAACGGATAATGTTCAAACGACACAAAGGCAAGATCCTGAATGTGATCATGAGATTTTAGATAATCCAGGAACCTCCCAAACCAGGACGTACGGTTCTCCGCGTCCGGCCAAACCGAAACATCCTGGTTAATGCCCTGAAACACGGGACCGCCCAGCTTGGTCTCCGGAGCGACCTTATGGATGGCGTCGGCAAATTGAATGTAAAGCGCCGCGTAGTCTTCCGGCATCATGTACTGGCCGTCGCATTCTTCTCCCATCTCGACCCAGGCGACCGGATAGCCGCGCTTTTTCAAGTAGGCAATCTGATGTGCTGCATCTTCAGGCGTGCTGAAGAGGACTGCAACGGGAATCATCGCCGGCAAATTGTTCGTAATGCCGCTGGTGAAGAAAAGGTCGAGACCCGTCTGATCTCCGCGCTTGCTCAGATCCGTGGCTGAGTGGTACGGATCGGTAGAGGAGCAGTAGGTCGGCGTCTGCGTGGCATCGGGCGAGTGTCTTACAAGATCGACGAAAGTACCGTCGTCCAGGAGCATGCCGGCATACACCTGGTGGATTGCATAACCCACTCGATGCCGCACATCGTCTGTTCCGTGTGGGCCCGGCTGATTCGACGACTGCGTCATCACCACACGAACCCAGCGCGCCGTCACCGGCTGTGGGGCAAGCTTCAGCGTCGCGGTCCCGCCCTTACCATCGCGCACGATTCCGTTTGGAAAACTGTTCCAGCGTCCATTGGCCTGCTGGCTGACACCCAGACCTTCCTCCGGCGCGTACTGCGCCTCCCAATTCATGGGGTCAACGCCGGTCCAATACTGCACCTCATACGCCCGCGCGCTGGGCTCGCACCAATCGATGCGCAAGGCGTTGATCTGCTGGGGAGTGAGCAAATCCAGGATGATCCATTGCGGATGCAGCGCGTCGTCTTCGCCCGTAAATGACTTGGTAAGATAGGGATTACTCTTCCAGAACGTTGACGAATCTCCGTCCGTCAAACGGCTGAAGCCGTTGGAAGCTCCTCCATCTGCCGTCGTGCCGCGATGCGGCAGCGGGTATGCGAACGAATCGTGAATGAACTCAGTGGGCTCCGCGTCTCCGGTAAAGTAGCCGTGCTGATGCGCTGAGTCGCTCCACGTTCCCTTGCTATTCCAGTGCCATGCCTCGATGGCAAGCTCGGTGTGGTTGCGATAAGTGATCGGCCCCCAGCCGGCCGAGAGCCATTGCCGGACCATTTCTGGCGTGTAAATCTTCTGTATCACCTCGATCGACAACTCGTCCATCGAAGAGCCGAGACTCTTATCCGGATCGAAGCTGTTCACAGGTTTTCTTGTATCCACCCGCAGTACTGCCCCACCCGCGCCCTGATCAAACGCAGCCACCACTCTATGGCTGGAAGCCATCGACAGCGCGGCTGCTCCAACTGCCTGGCCGAGGAATTTCCGTCGCGAGATTCCTCGTGGACAGTTCTGCTTCGGTGGATTGAATCTGCGTCCCATTCTTAGATCTCCTGCTGATAACCTGATCAAAAAACCTTACTTGGGCAAGCTTTTGAGATCTCTGGCGGCCGCGAAGCACAGTAATCGACGCTTCGAAGGATCGAAATCCGCGTTGATGCTTGGTGCAGCCCTTTACCTCTTGGCAAAGCCTCCGCAGGAACGTCAAACGGAAGCCGGAACCCGTCTGGGTGAACCAAGAAACTGTCGATTAAGAACAGCCTAGTTTAATGTAACCTACGATTGTTGCGCTTGCGCTCAGGTCTCAACCTCAAGACAGCCGGGAAAACGTAGCCATAATAATCTCTTCAATGACCTTGGAACTCACTGGCTTGGATATGAAGTCGTCCATACCTGCCGCCAAACAACGGTCCCGATCCTCGCTCATTGCAGATGCGGTCATGGCGACAATGGGTACATGCGTCCCGACCGGCTCTTCCCTGCGAATCTGTCTGGTCGCCTCCAGGCCCGTCATCTCAGGCATCTGAACATCCATCAAAATCAAATCGAAATCATTCTGTCTCCATTGCTCCAGAGCTTCCAGACCATTTGTTGCCAGCGTGATCCCGTGGCCCATCTTGGCCAGCATCGTCATCGCGACTCGTTGATTCACAGCATTGTCTTCGGCCAGCAGGATCCGCAGTGATAGGGAGGAAGCGGCAATTCCGGCGGCCGCTGGAGCCACCGTACTAGCCGGTGTCTGCGCCCCTAGCGCCAGACGGATCGATGCCAGCAGGTCGGAAGAACTGATGGGTTTGATCAGGTAAGTCTCCACACCCAGCTGCCGGCAACGTGCCGCGCTCCTGACCTGATCGTAAGACGTCAACATCATGACCACCGGGCTTAGCAGCAGGGGATTGCCGCGAATGCGCTCGAGTACTGCCAATCCATCGATCCCCGGCATCTGTTCATCGAGCAGAACCAAACGGTAAGGAGTTCCCGCATAGGCAGCTCGGGAGAGTTCGGCAAGTCCCGCCTCCCCGGAATCACACACATGCGGTTCCATCTTCCATTGACGAGCCAACTCAAAGAGGATGCGTCGATTGGTAGCATTGTCATCAATGATCAACA
>CAZSUK010000452.1:0-3149 GCA_964609355.1 uncultured Acidobacteriaceae bacterium
GCCCTGGGGCGGGTACGCCTATCCGGCATACCACCTGAACCCGGCGTTCTATCAGTGCGACGTATACGCTTCGATGGCCAAGCTGAAGAACCATTGGATTGCAGGCGTGACCATGACGATGAAGAACAACTTCGGCAACACGCCCTGCTCGCTCTATGGCGGAGACTGCGGACCTAACGGGAACGAGCGGCCGACGAAAGAGCGCGGAGAGGTGCTGCACAACGGAACGACGCCTGCGCCCTCTGGAGTAGATGCCGAGTTGCATCCTGATACGCCACGCGACCCCGGCTATCGGGTTCCGCGCATTCTGGTTGATCAGAACGGTATTCGCCCCATTGATATCGCGATCGTGGATGGCGTCGAGACGGTGCGGGGAGGGGAAGGGCCGTGGCTTCCTGGCCTGGAAAAGATGACACCGGGCGTGATCATTGCCGGCCGTAACGCCGTCAACGTGGACGCTGTCGGGATGGCAGTGATGGGCTACGATCCGTATGCGGAGCGTGGCACTCCTCCGTTCATCCGCGGCGACAACTCGCTACGTTTTGCGGAAGAAGCCGGGATCGGAACACGGAACCTGAAACGTATCGAAGTAGTCGGACTTTCGATTAAGGACGCTCATATCAATTTCGGCCCCGGCGCGGTTGGTAAGAAGCTGAGCGAATTGAACTCGTAGATCGCACCGGTGATCACAGCTTTCCGAAGCTACCGTTTTGTAGCCGTCGTTGTTTCTTAGGAAGTTTAATTTTCGCCCTCCGATGATCTCAGGGCAGCGGGATGGCAGGTGCGCAAAGACCCGTGGAGAGACTCGTGCCCTGATACAAAACCACTGAGGGCTCTTTAGCCGAGTCGAGTCCACCACCTGATCCGGGTGCGAATTCGGGCCAGAAATTCTGTTACATCGATTGGTTTCGTTATGTAGTCATCTGCCCCAACGTCAAAGCTGAGAATCCTGTCTGCCGACTCACCAGCACCCAACACAAAAAGTGGAACATTCTTCGACTCTTTCCTGACCTGGCGACAGAGATCCTGGACAGGTTCGCCCGCAAGCCCTATATCCAGAACGACAAGGTCAGGCTTCGTTGGAGCGAATACTCCCGCTATCACAGTCGGAAAATAAGGAACAGCAACCACGTCGTAGGCTGGCAGCAAAACCTGGTTAAGCACCCACCGCGAGTCGGGATCGCCATAGATCACTAGTATCCTGTGCACGTCCGCCGCCGTTCTGGCGTTCATCGCTAGTTCGCTGAAATCGGTGCCCCGCTATTCAGTCCAAGTGTGGCGCTCCAGCTCATACGCTATAGCGGCGGCGGCAGAGGAGTGTCATGCTTTCGTCATTGTTTTGTCAAATCCGGCTTTGCCGCAAGCTCCATGTGCGGTACTTCAGTAAACTCAGCGCTGTGTTCGCTTGGGTTGACCGGATGTCAAACGCAAAGCTCTCAACCCGAATTCAGGCTTCGCTGATTGCCTTAGCTGCGACATACATCGTTGGCGGTGTCTCGGTTGGCTTTCGCTTTTGGGACCTGCAGATTTCCTTGATATTTCTATTCTGGAGTTTGCCGTTCTTCGCAGTTGCCTGGGCCGTCGCCGGCGTTCCGATCGTTGCGGCGGGCAATCTGGTTCTGAGGATTCCTGTGATCCTTGTGGTGCTTGCCGGTGCCGCAGCCGGAGTTTTTGTTCTGATGCTTCCGCCCCTGGTGGAATGGATTAAATTTTTGATATGGCCGACTCCAGGAATCAGCCGGTCCATCAGTTTGCCGTGGTCTTATTGGAGGGGATGGCCGGCTTTCTGCGCGGCGCTGGGAGCAGGCGGAGCTGCTCTGTATCGCTGGCTCCTTTCTCGAATCGTCAGTCATCCCCTTGAGGTTGCGGAATCAGCGCGACGAGCTTGAGGTCGGTATTGATACTGGGAATCAACGACACCTGGGAATAGGTACTGACCGCTCCCGTTGCGGAACAAAATGTCCGAGGACCACCCTCTCGTTCCCGTACATCCTGTTCGTTCCAGTACCTGGCGAACACTCCGCTGCCGCTCTGCAATCCGGAGATCAGCCTGAGTGTCGGAGGCTCGGTCAAGTGCCGTCCGGCATCGGACCGAAACTCGGCCACCAGCCGCTTCGCACGACTCCTCCAATCCCCGATCAGGGTGCGGGCATTCCGATTCAGAAAGACAAAGCGAAGCAGATTGCGTTCTTGCGATTCAAGCAACCATGGCCGGAAGAGCCTGGCAGCTCTTCCATTCCAGGCCACGGCGTTCCATTGGCGATCCAGCGCGTAAACGGGGACCGGCAATAGATCGACTAGGTCCTTCAACCCTGCCGGAATTTCCAACTCATCAGCTTCGCTTGCGTCCGGAACGACACAGCGCGCGATCTCAAACAGGTACAACTTCTCGGCACGTGAAAGCTGGAGGGCTTCGGCAATCCGCTTCAGAACCGAGGCCGAGGCACGAACCGGACGCCCTTGCTCAAGCCACGTGTACCAGGTTGTGCTCACACCACAGAGTTGAGCCACTTCCTCCCTCCGCAAGCCGGGGGTTCTGCGCCGTCCAGCGGGAGCGAGTCCAAGCTTCGAGGGCGAGAGCCGTTCACGATGGGCACGGAGAAATATTCCGAGCGTTCGGGTAGAGGTTTGGATCGGTTCGGCAGGGAGGGATGTCATCGCTTGTTCGGGGTACCCGTTATACCAGGATAAAAGATCATCTTGTACCTGCATAACCTGGCGGCTAGGGTTCCCTTAGAGGGCACCCAGTGCAGCACGAACAATCCATATCAAAAAGTTTCGGTGCAAACGCCGAAAGGTATCTCACCAGTCCGGTCCATTCAACCGGAGCCGATCTTGATTTTCTGGCGCGTCTCGTCGCTGGGTTGGGTCAACCAAAGGTCCTCGACCTCGGTTGCGGAGCGGGCCACGCCAGCTTTGCCATCGCACCGTTCGCTCGGGAGGTGATTGCGTTCGACCTCACTCCAGCGATGCTTGCGGTAACATCTGCCGCCGCCAAGGAGCGTAGCCTCTCAAATATCCGTACGATGCAGGGCTCGGTGGCGGAACTTCCATTTCACAGTGCGCAGTTTGATTTCGTAGTGAGCCGCTATAGTGCCCATCACTGGTGCGATGTTCCACGAGCATTGCAGGAAGTGAAACGTGTTCTC
>CAZSUK010000453.1:0-13229 GCA_964609355.1 uncultured Acidobacteriaceae bacterium
TCGCTGGAAGGTCGCATTGCGGCGCAGGGGGATGTGGAGCAGGTGCGGCGCGAATTTGTAGCGCGCCAGCCCATGGGAAGATTAGGCCGCCCGGAGGAGGTTGCCGCCCTGGCGGTCTATCTGGCATCGGACGAGTCCAGCTTCACCACCGGGCAGACACATGTCATCGATGGCGGATGGAACATCTGAAGAAAGGTTACAACTGGATGAAGAAGCCGCCGGTCTGGTTAGACCGCGGCCTTTCTTGCTTTAGCCCAGCGCTTACGCTGCGCGGCGGCAATCTTCTTCCGCGCTTCCACGCTCAACACACGCTTGCCTTTAACCTTAGGGGCGGCACTATTCACCGCGCTCCGGCTATGACCATTGCTCGAGCCCTGCAACAATGTCTTCACTTGCTGTAACCGGGAAATTTCATCATTGATGTGTTCTAAGATCTCTTTAGTATTCAAAACGCTCGTCTCCGGACGCATAAAGTCGTCCCAGATAGAATACCAAATCTCACTCATGGCAGATACCGCAGTGCGACAAGAAATGGTTATCGAGCCCACACCCAAGTGCCTAAGTGGAACTGGAGCCTGTGCTTGTTCCTGAAAACATCACTCAATCGGCTACGTGGCAGGTCAATTCTCGACCCCAGTGCTCGCACCGCAGAGCAGTTATTTCTCGCCCCGCCATTTAGTGAAGAAGTAGTGGCGGCCATTCGCCTTATCTCCACCCGCCTGCCGCTGAAGGCCGATGAAGCTTCACGCCTGCTATGGCAAAACGAGAGTAATGCCGCCAGCGCAGCGGAGTACGAGGCCCTGCAGCCCCTCTTTAACAAACAAGAAAACCCGCGCCGTGTGCTCGAAATTGGTCCGGGCTTTGGACGTTCCGTCGTCTTCTTTCAAAAGAAAGGCCTGTTCCGGGAAAGCGAAATAAGTCTCTACGACGCCAACGGCAGCAGTACCCGGTATAAGCAGAAGTACTACGACCAGCCTCCCCGTTGGCCCGACACCTCATCCTTTTGCGGCAATCTGTCCCTGTTAGAGACCATGCTGACCTATAACCAGGTACGGCAATTTCGCATCTTGGATGCGCAGCAAACGCCTCTGGCTGCTTTGCCCGGACCCTTTGACTTGATCTACGGCTTTTACAGCATCGGCTTTCATTGGTCGCTCGAATATTACCTGGACGATCTGGAACCCTTGTTGCACCAGAAGACAATTTTCATTTGCACCCTCAACAAGAATTTCCGTACCTTTCCCCGCCTGCAGCAATTTTCTACGCGGGTCGTGAAATGTCGCGAGGTAAAGAAAAATGCCACGCCGCTTCGGCTGCTGATCCTGAGCAAAGGACCGTTGCCGGAAGTGGGACAGTCGCTGGCCGAGGCATTCCCAGGAAGTTATCGTTAAAGATATGTGCGGACGTTATGTGCGTAAGTCAACCCGAAGAGAAATCGCTAACTGGTTTGCGGCGGCCGATGACGCGCACGGGGTGGAGTGGGGCCCGAGCTACAACGTCGCGCCGCAGACCTTTCAACCGGTGGTGCGCCTCAATCGCGATACCGGCCAGCGGGAAATTGTGCTCATGCGCTGGGGCCTGATTCCTTACTGGTCAAAAGACTCGAAGATCGGCTACTCCACCATCAACGCCAAGGCCGAAACTGTCGCCACGGCGCCGGCTTTTCGCGAGGCCTTTCGGCGCCGCCGTTGCCTGGTGCCCGCAGACGCATTCTATGAGTGGCAGAAACTGGACCCCAAACACAAACAGCCGTTCGCGATCGCGCTTGCCAGCCGCGAACCCTACGGGCTAGCCGGATTGTGGGAACGGTGGAGAGATCCGCAGACCAATCAGAAGACGAGCGAGTGGCTGGAAACTTTCACCATCATCACCACCGATGCCAACCAGGTGGTTGCCCCGCTGCACAACCGGATGCCGGTCATTATCGAGCGCAAGGACTACGCCCGCTGGTTGGGGGACGGTGACCCGGCGCAGCCGCCGCTCGATTTGCTGCGACCCTTTCCCGCCGAACAGATGACTGCCTGGAAGGTGGATAAGTCCGTAGGCAATGTGCGCAATGACGCCGCGCATTTACTCGAAATTGCTGCGGATGAGCCCCCAGATGAGCCCATGTTGGGTTTTGTTGCGGATCCGCAACAGTGAGCAAACCGCTCAAGCCTTGGATTTGACGCCGCCAAGTGGCTGTCCGGCATTGACTTCACCGGGATCTTCCCCGGATCCGCAACAATGTTCGCGGTTGATCACAGGGAACCGTACGGGGTTTCTCAATCAATAACAGACAAGGTTACGTAATAAAAAAGCTCTAAACTACGTTACTTACCGTGTAGCGAAAATAGTGCTTTAGGCGGTTGATCAATCGCCAAATCTGGGTCATACTTTTAATTAGTCAGTCGTAACTATTGCTGTATTGCGGCTCCCGCGCGTAGTAGCATCTGTTACGACCGCGGTATCCGCTGTATGTAGTTATGTTTTGAAGGGTGCCCACCTCCCCGGCCCTGCCCTTCTTTTTGCCGTTGGTTCTCCCCCGAAGAAGACCGGAGAAGTGCTATGAGTCCTCTACGGAGACATGGCGGCGGACGTCCCCGCTCCGCCCATTCCATCCTGGATCTTGCAGAGAGTTGGGGTATTTCAGAAAAAGCAGCCCGCCGTTTGGCCAGGCGAAATCTAAGCGATGATCTGATGGTCCTCATGGTGAACGAGAGCCTGCGGCAGTCTGCTGCGCAGCGCCGTGATATTCCCGCCATTGGGAAATACACCGGTGGGATGCGGTCCCTGGGCATGCGCAGCCGGATTCCAGCAGGCCGTGCATGAGCCGGGATTACTCCATCCAGTGGCCGGCGCGACGGCAACTGGTGAAGGAGTGCGCATTCTCGCGGCTGGGACTGGACGTCGGCAGACAAGCGCGGCAAAGCATGATTCGCCGCGTCCGCAAGGGCGACGTCAAGTATGCCCGTAAGTTGACCAATTCACGCACCGTGATTGTTCTTGACGACGAAGGCCGCGAGTGGGCCTTTCTCTACAGCAGCGCTACCAAGGAGATCATCTGCTTCCTTGGGCCCGACGCGCCGGAGCTTGCCGACTGGGTCAGCCCTGCAGCGGATAGCGAGTTCGAGACAGAGGCCCTTACCCGCGGGAGCCGCACTGCGCCGGTGCCACTGGTTCATCCTGTCTGGTTTCGGTTGAGCGGTGCGCCCAGATCAAAAACGGCGCGCAGATGAAAAACACTGGCGACACTCCTTTACCCGCGAATCCTCCACCGGCAAATCTGGCTGCGGAGATGGCGATCCTGGGCGCCATCCTGCTGAACAATGGCCATTACCAGGAGGCTGCCGGCCGCATCGAGGCGTTTGACTTTTCGCTCGATTCCCATCGCCGCGTCTTTGCCCGTATGGGCGAGCTGATCGGTGAGGGCGCCGGTGTCGATATCGTAACCCTGGCGGAGCAGTTACAGCGCCACAAGGAGTTGTCGCTGGTCGGCGGAGTCGCCTGGCTGGCCACGCTTACCGAGGGTCTTCCGCGGCGGCTGTCGATTGAAGACTATGTCCGCATCGTGAAAGACAAGTCTTTGCTGCGCCAGGCGATTGCAGAAAGCGGCCGGGTAGGGGTGTTGGCCGGCGACCAGTCCGGCTCCGCCGAAGAGATTTTAGCTGACGCGGAGTCGGCCTTCCGCCGTATTGCCGGTAAGACCATCACCTGCGGACTTACGTCGGTGGCCGAGTATGTTGCAGACCACTATCCGTCGATCGATCGCATGTTCGAGCAGAGTGCGCGGCTGAGCGGCATTTCGTCAGGCTTCGGGGATCTGGATGATCTTACCGCCGGGTTTCAGCCCAAGGAGTTGACCATCCTGGGCGCGCGGCCCTCGATCGGCAAGACAGCGGTGGCGGGAAACATCGCTGTGCATGTTGCCATGTCAGGAAAAACAGTAGCATTCTTCAGCCTGGAAATGCCCAGCAAGGCGCTGATCGATCGCATGTGCTGCGCGCGTGGCCAGGTCGACTTACAAGCTCATCGTCACGGGAGGTTAAGTGAGATACAGAAGGAACACTATCTGCACGCGCTGGCCGAGATCATCGAGATGCCGTTATACATTGACGACCAGCCAGGACAGACCGCGGCCTCGATTGAGGCCAAGGCCGCGCGACTGCAAGCCAGTCACGGCCTCGACCTGGTGGTGGTGGACTACCTTGGGTTGATGGCTGCGGAGCGTAAGGCGATGGAGAACCGCGAGCAGGTGGTGGCGGCCATCAGCCGTGCCATGAAGGGGCTGGCCAAGCGTCTCAACGTGCCCGTGATTCTGCTGTCGCAATTGAACCGCGAACTGTATAAGCGAATGGACAAGCGGCCGATTCTTTCTGACCTGCGGGAGTCGGGCGCCATTGAACAGGATGCGGATGTAGTGTTGTTTCTGCATCGCGAGGAATACTACGACCGCAAGGACGCGTCGTTGACGGGGAAGGGGGAATTGATTATCGCCAAGGCCCGCAATGGGCCGCTGGGGACGGTGCATCTGCATTACGACGCGCGCACGTGCCGTTTTTCGAGTGAAGGCCGGGGCTGAGTTACTGGCGGCGATTTCTTCTTCCCATTCCCAGGCCCAATCCCAGCCGCTGGGTGGTTTTGATGGGGGCTTCCTCCTCGTCAAGTTCTTCGGACTTTTGCTGCCAGCGGATGATTGCCGAGCCCACGTCGAGCCCGCGTACGGCTTCCCGCAGCAGTAACTGTCGTGGTTGCGTTGCCTGCTGGATAAAAGTGTAAAGTGCATACCTGGTCTCATCGGCTACGTCGTCCAGGGGATCGCCGGGTATCTTGCGAATGTCTCCCGGGCGCGCGTCGTCGTGCATCCGGGTACGCAGGGCTTCGTAGGTTCTTGGGGCGACGTCGGTAATTTCAAATTCTCCTGTGCGTAGCATGCGGTAGAGCAATTGCCATCCGCCCAGCCGGTCGTTCGACGCTCGTTCGCAGGTGATCTCCCAGGGGTCAAGCACCTCGTTGATTTGATCGGCGATGGTGTGCCCGTCGCCAATCTCCTTAAAGTTGGCGGGGTCGAGATAGGCGGCGACAATCCGTCTTCGCTGTCCGTTTTCGTCGGGCTTGATAAACGCGTCGACAATCATTTCCGCCAGTTCGTAGGCGGGGACGTGCGGAAGTACCAGTTCACCGATCTTGCGAATACGTCCCTGGGGGAATTCCGGGCTCTCTTGCAGGCGTTGAGACTCGAGGCCCTGAATTTCTACCGGATGGTGAACCTCTGCCGGGCCGCGCACGTAGAGGCCAACGGATGAGGAGGACTTACCGTAGCCGTAATCGATCGAGAGGAAGTGGTTGTGCCACCACTCCACACCCGCCTCAGCCAGGGGCCGGATCATGCCTACGTTGATGAAAGGGAAGTAGGCTCCCTCGAGCGTGCACCAGCAGCCTTGCTCCATGGCGGCCGCGGCGCCGCCGGACATCATGTGCAGGCGCCGGGCATAATTCGCGTCCAGTAATTTGTGGTCGGATAGTTTGCCCGGGATGAAGGCTACAGAGAAGGGAATTGCCTCGCCGTCAGAGGGCCAGGAGCGATCGCGGTAGAGTTGGCCGGACTGGGCCGCTTGCTGGCGGTTGTGCACGGGGCAGTGGCCGCGAAGAAATAGCGACTGGTGCCAGGCTGCGCCGACATTGCCGGGGTTTGAAGTGAGGCGCATCCGCAGTCTCAGTGTGGGATCGGTGGAGCTCAAGCGGCCGAGGATATTGCGCACTTGTTTTTCTGTGTGCAGGGTGGATTCGTCGAAGCCAATGAAGGAGTAGCGTGGGCCCAGGTATTTCCACACATCGTCATCGGTCTTCATGTAGGCGAAGCGGATGGTTGCTCCGGAGGGAAAACTCCAGGTGTATTTAGGGGGACCGACGAAGACTCCACCGAGGGGCGCGTAGAGGCGGCGGGTTTTGTCGATGATGTCGGTCATCTCGACGAAGGAGGAGCGAAAGACGATGGCGCGCAGGTTGGGGTTCAGGAATTCCTGCACTGCGTCCATCAACATGGTTTCGGTTTTGAGGGAGCCGGCAGAGCCGCCGAACAGCAGGATGTCGGCTTCAGAATCGAGCGCGGCCTGTTGCGCGGCAGTGGCGGGCATCCAGTTGCATGCGGGGTCTTGGGTCATGGGGGAGTTGCATACGAACCGGAAAAACCGCAGATCTCTCCACTACGCTCCTTCGGAGCTCCGGTCGAGATGACAAAGGGGAGAGGGGCGCTTCCGGCGAGAGTAGTTACCGGATAGACGCTGTAGCGATCTGCAGTGGCATGCTCATTCCCTCAACCCTTGCTACGGGCCACAACGACCCTACCCTTTGTCATCTCGACCGGAGCTCCGAAGGAGCGTAGTGGAGAGATCTGCGGTTTTACCTTGGGCAACGGTCCTACATTTCCCGGTCGGGGGTTGGTAGATCCATCCAGGCGGCCCGGTAGAAGGGCGCCACCTTGGCGGTGGTTGCCGGCTTTGCCGCCAATGCTTGGAGCAGCGCATCAAGCGCATTCAACTGCCCGGTGATGGTTCCTTTGGTGTCCTTGGGATCCAGGTTGGCCAGCTCCCAGTACCTATTGAGTATTTGATCGCGATCAAACTTCATACTATGCACCTCGTTTTGGTTGTGAGTTCGTGTATTATCTGGCTTCATGGGAAGCAAAGATAAAGGCAAAAAAGAGACCAAGAAGGCACCTAAACCCAAGCCGAAAGTGGAACCCGGCCGCAAACGCGGAGAAGATACCCGCCTGGGAGGACCGCCGAAGATCTGATCAGGAGCCCAGGTCCTTCTTCAGATCTTTGTTGCGTACAGTGATTTTGCGTCCGTCGTCGGTGCGAACCCGCACGATCCTCATGTTTGGGTCCGCGTAAAGCACCCTGGCGATCGTGCCATCCGCCAGCCGTACCCTTGAACCCTTCATTACCAACCCTTTTACCACTCCATTTTTGGAGTTAAAACGCTCCATCGCTCGATCATTGATCGCTCTCGCGGCAGTAACCGCCGCGGGAGCGCTTCGTCCTGCGAGCTCCGCATTGCGCGCCTTCTTGTAGTCGTGGTGCTCCTGCCGGTTCGCCTCAAACACCGGGCGAGGAACGATCTGCAACTCCTCCGACGCTCCGTTGGGCATTTGCAACTGCAGCGAATCGCTGCGGTAGCGATATTCCTGATCGCCGAGGGCGAAGTTATCCTGCTGCCGCAACACCGTGAAGTGCTGTCTGACCGCGGCGACGACCGCATCTTTGGCCTGCGGGGAATCGACCGCAATCTGGGCCGCTCCATAATCGCTGACTGTCTCTGCGGGCTGACCCTCTTGTGTGATTTTTTCCTTGAGGCGGTGCGGATTCTTGGCATCGCGGCTAGCCACCAGGCTGGCTCCGGGAATCTGCCGGATCACCTCCGCCAGCCGCGCCTTGTATGCGGCCATCGCTTCGCTGGCCAGGGCCTGGTTGATGGCGGGATTTTCCGTTGGCTGCACGATCTTGCGGCCAGACCTGGGTTCCCGCATCCCCACCGGTAACTGGGGCTCGAATCCCAGGTCAGCCAGTGAGGCCACAGCTTCAAAGCCTAGAGAGTGCAGCGGATGGGGTGACATATCGTTGACCAAAAGGTTGCCTGGAGTAACTGTTCCCGCGAAAAATTATGAGCGAAACCTCTCGCCCACAGTGGGGTTCGCATCGTATGTGTGGTTGTTGTAAGGAGAGAAAGATGAAAACGAAATGGCTTGCAAGTCTCATCCTCGCTTCAGCAGTAAGCGCTCCAGCTTTTGCCCAGGTTGGTATCTACATTGGCCATGAGCCGCCACCCCTTCGTTACGAGGTGCGGCCGGCGATGCCAGGTCCTGGTTACGCCTGGGTCGATGGATATTGGAACTGGTCCGGGGGCAGATATGTCTGGGCCCCCGGCGTGTGGCGCAGGCCGCCCTTTGAGGGAGGGTATTGGACCCACCCTCACTACGACCACTACGATCGCGGTTGGGAATACAACGAGGGGCACTGGGACCACAATGATCACCGGGACCACCACGACTGGGATCACGACCGCCACTAGAGTTCCAACGAGGTTCAATAGGGCCCGGCTGCGTTTTGGCCGGGCCCCTGTCTCTTAGCCCTCATTTAACACTTTTAGATTGCTGTCTATCTGTTGGGCTTTTAACAGATTAGCCTTGGGCAAATAGCCAACCTGTCCCCTCGAGTAAACCTTGACGTACAGCGGATCGCCGCTCCGGTCAGCTGGGGACGCCGCCGCCCCTGAACCAGTAGCCCCAGAACCAGTAGCCCCAGAACCAGTAGATGGACCAGCAAAATATCCTGCCAGGCCCTGGCGTGCCGGGGTGGCCTGCGAAGGCGGTTTGGCCAGGTTGCCGGTCAACGGTGTGGAGACGCCCGGCCCGCTGGCAGGAGGATGGTCCGGTGGCGGCATCACCAGGCTTTGCGCTTCGGCCGGCGACAGGATCTTCTTCAACAGCCTGCTGGACTCGTCTTCTTGATCGTCTGCCATGGTTACAGTTTTCCAATCTTGCCTAAATTGCCGGCAACGCCGCTACCCACCTCATCCCAAAAACTCGGTGTCTTGGCCGCCTGGGTTTCGTCGCCCAGAAGGCTGTCAGCGCCATTCGAAGATGTACCGTAGAGCGACTGGTTGGCGCTGATCGGTAAGGCCGACGCGCCCAGTGCGGCCTGGTTATAGCCGGCTTCGCTGGCAATGCGGCTCTGCTGCGCTTGGGCCAGGTCGCTGGATAGATTGCGTGTGTTCTGCTGTGCCCCGGCCGCGGCCGTGGCCGCATCGGCGGCGCTGTTCTGCCCTGTCCGCCGGGCCTGCGACTGCAGAGCCCCGGCAAGGGAATTTGCACCCGCGTCGGATACGTTTGCCAGACCCGTGTTGATGGTCTGGTCAAATTCGCCTCCCTTGGTATAAGGATTGCCCGAGACGAACTTCGCCAGCTGGTTGTTGTAGTTGCCGATGGCATCTTCGGTGCCGCCGAAGGCCGACTGCGCGTTGCCGAAGTCGGTCGCGTTCTCATTCGATGCGGTGTTGAATGCTTGCGTGGATTGGCCTCTGCTCATGGTTTTCCTCTCAGGTCTCGGGTAAAGTGCGCGAGCTCGCGATCGACACAGGTGAATCCGGCTCGCTGGAGCGGTTTCTGGATCATCTTTTTCAACTTGCGGGGGACAAAGCATTCCAACCAGCGAAAGCCCATCCGCTTTAACACGTAAACGAAGCCATCTATCTCGCCGCGGCTGCAGGCGGTGGCTTTCGCATCACATCCCACGAAGCGCAGCTCGGCCACAGCTTCCGCGTAGATACAGTTGCGGATGGCTCCCTCCTCGTCGACGCCTACCAGCGCGAGCGAAATCGACGGGCCAAAGAGCCACGGCAATTCATAGCTGGTCCCCTGTGCGGCCTGGTGCTCGCGGTGCAACTCCACAACGCGAGGCCAGTCGTCTTTTGTGGCCTGGCGCAGGGTGATGCTCTTCATCGTACGGTCAGGCCGTGCTTACCGGCATAGGTAAGCATCTGTTGCTGTGACGCATTCAGCGTTTCAGCTACTTGATGAACAGCGGCTGCCGGGTCCAGGTCGTCCAGGTTGTTCTTGGTGTACACCGCACCGCATGCGGGACAGGCGTCATGGCCAATGGCCAGCTGGACCAGGTGCCGGTTGCCGCGCTCATCGCGCAGCTCGATCACATGAAAGCCGCTACCCAGGTCAAGGTACTGCTGGTGCAAGCTATACATTCGCGTACAGCCTCCCGCCATTGTTTCCGTTGGCCCCGCCGCCACCGGCGGCTCCTCCGCTGACTCCGCCGGATGCGGTCACTCCCGGGGTAGCGGAGTAACCACTGCCCGCGCTGCCCGGCAGCACCTGGGTGACCGCGCCGGCCGAGACCACCGTGGTGGCGGTGGCGCCGCTGCCCGAGCTGTCGGTTATGGTGAGCAACGGTGCGGACGTGAGCCCGTTGCCGGGGTTGACGATCTGGTAGGCGACGATCGCTCCCCCCGTCACTACGGCATGGATTACCGGCAGTACCAATCCACTGGCGTTGGCAATCACCGACACCTTGCCCACCGGCACCCAGGTATCGGGGAACGTTTGTGCCAGTTGCGGTTTCATTTGATACTTCTGCCCGTCCCATACCACGAAGCCATTGGCCGCGTAGGCAACATTCATGATGGTTCCGGAGGGAATGATTTTGGAATTGGCGCCCAGGACCGAGGCCCACGAAGTACCGGCTCCGCCCGAGCCATAGACCCGAACCGTGGCGGTGCCTCCGTTCGCTACAGAATCTACCGTCGCGTAGTTCGATTGGTTGAGCGAAAGATTGCTCGCGGTGGCCGCCGAGCTCACCAGGCCCGCACTGACTGCGCCCGGCTGCACCAGGTAGTTGCTCCAGTTTTGCTGGTTGTGACTCGATCGCACTCTCCAATAGAGGGTAACGCCGGGGTTCGGCAAAACGTAGCTGGTCGTGGTGCTGACCGGGTAAACCGTAACTCCGGAAACAAAATTAGCCACCGGCGAGCTGGAGAGCTCGTTGTAAACGGGCGCGTTATTGACATTGGTGTTGGGGGAATTGTTAATCGCCACGTTGAAGCTTCCATTTGCCCCCGTGACGCTCAGCTGCGAAGGCGACGGGGGCGCAGTGAAGGCGGCCGCGCGGGTATCGACCTTGGTGATCGGTGCGCTGCCCGTCTGCGCGTACAGGGATTGCAGCGCGAGGTGGATGCTCGTAAGCGTCTCCCGTAGATCGCTGTTGCCTTTGGCAGCCGAATTAATTTGTGCAAGATTTACGCTAAGTGCCATCGCTGGTTCTTCCGGTATAGAGAGGACGCGTGAACAGGCTGCAATACTTGAGCGCGAACCACGCGTTCGGGGCCGTCCCGTTGGTAAAACGCATGCGGAAGCGCTCGTTTTGCCCGCGGGCGCCTCCGTCGTAGCCTTTCCAGTTTTCCGGGGTCAGAGGGAAGGGCGCCAGCTTGATCTCGTTGGCTCCGGGCTGGGGTGAGTTGGCGAAGCTTCTTGCCACCATCACGGATACGGTCATGGATCCCTGGCCCAGGGCGTTGATGGTGACCCCACCCAGCATGGAGACATCCATCAGATCCTGGGTGCTCGTGGTTTCGTACACACATTCAATCCCACTGCCGTTGTCGTTATAAATGCCGGTGGCGACCATCTGCACGGTGCCGTCGGGAGAGGACGAGCCGATCAACATCTGCGACTGCCTGAGCGCCCCGAATACTGAGGCATTCGCCGGCAGCTGGCGCTCACAACGGATGGATAACGACCCGGCAATATCGTCCACACTCCATTTCCGCGCCGCGCCCATGGCTACCTCTCGGCCCGCATATTGGCTGAAGTGGATGGGCCCGGTAAGCCCTTCCATGTAGTTCATGGTGAGGGTCTGATTGGGCGCGGTCGCGTTGCCAACCGGTACGCCAATGCGGATTTCTTTATTTTCTTCATCAACCGAGCACCAGATCAGGTGTTGATAGTCCCAGTTGATGGTCTGCCACAGGGTAGGGATTTCTTTCGTCAGCAATTTTGGCTGTGGCTCGGAAGGAGCATACGCGTGGACGTCGCCACAACAAACCAACATCATCATCAAAGCAAAAGAAGTTTTCATAGGCATGAAGAACGGCTTCAAAAGCAGACCTGTGTAGCCCGGACCCTACTCCGGGGGGGGAAGCAGGTGGGTGTAGCCCCGGACTTTAGTCCGGGGAAGCGGGTTTTCAAACCCGCAGGAACGCTACGATACAAAAAATGAGGGCTTTAGCCCTGGTGCTGGCGGCGAAGCGGCCTAAGACTCTCGCCCCACAGCGAGCATGGGTGCCCCATATCTCGCTCGTTTTTGGCGAGATGTGGGATTCCACTGCTCTCACCCGGAGACTCTTCGCGCCCAATCAACAGCTAAGGGCAACGCTTGTCCGTCTCAAGGATGCATCCCAATACAATCCACTTCGGCCAAACTAACAACATTCGCCCCGCTCGAATCAGCGTTCTGAATATTCAGCGTGAACCCGCTAGCTGTTTTCCCGCTAAAGTAAATCGTATTCACCGTCACCCCGGTGGGCGTCGAAGGAGTACACGTGAGCGCATAAGCGCTATTACTAAACGCGCTAGGCCAGGTCACGCTCATGCTACACGTAGAAAACGCCGTATTTCCCGTACTACAAATCCCCGAATTAATCACAAGACTTTGGATCGTAGGAATCCCCGTCCCATTGGTAGCCGACGTCACGCGTCCATAAGCATCCACGCTAATATTGGCATTCGTATAAGAACCAGGAGTAACCGCAGTCGCGGCCAGGTCAACATCCGTGCGCGTGGCCCCGGCATTATTGACCGCCGTAAATCGCGGCTCAAAATTCAACAACGGCTGCTGAGCCAGGATCGACCCGTTCGACTGCACATCCTGGTAAAAAATCGCCGGCAGACTCCCGCAACTTCCGGGTCCAAAGTAACTGCCATTCGAAACCAGGCATTGTCCTGATGTGCCTGCGCCCCCGGCCACCAGGTACCCCAGGTTCGTATTGATATATCCGTTCTCCACATCCAAAGGCCACGACGGCGTACTGGTGCCGACGCCCACTGCTCCCGTGTTCAGCAAATCATATCCACTCAAATTCAGAGGACCGGAAATACTTTGCGGCCCATGGTTCAGTGGCTGTGCCATGATCGGCTGCGGATAAATAATCGTCCCGTTCCAAAGCGGCGCACCATTGGAAATATTCACTATCCCGCTAACCCCGCCATTCAGCTGCCAAGCCTGAGGCCATCCTGGATACGCATTCCCATTGGAAGAAAGCAGCGAAACGTTATAGCCCGAGTAAGGAATAATGGTGTCATTAAACGCAATCCCACACGCCGTAGCATTGGCGGTAGGAACCGAGTAGCTAGTGCTCACCGGCGTCACATTCTGTGTAAACGCCTGCGCCGGTCCCACCGTATTACCTTGTCCGGTCTCTGCCCCGCTCACTGTGCCGACATACACCGTCATGCCCGCCGCATTAGCCGGGAACGTAGCCGGAGGCGCAATAATCAGTGACCCGCTACTGGTGAGCTGAACCTGCAACTCCGGGGACCCCAGCGTGCGATTGCCCTGGTTGTCATAAAACACATAAACGACGTAATAGATCCCAGCGGCCATTGTGCCCGAGCCGTAGGTAATCGACGTACTTGGCAAGCTAAGTGGATTCGGGACCCCAACCACCGATCCGTCCGTCGAAGT
>CAZSUK010000454.1:0-16727 GCA_964609355.1 uncultured Acidobacteriaceae bacterium
TGCGCATCCAGGCCGGTCTGGTTGGTGAGCAGACCGACACGCAATTTTCCTCCATGCTTCTGGGCGAGCGCTGCCAATGGGGCAAACTGGGTCTCTTCGAGGACATCGATGCCATTGGTCACGTTACCGTTGCGAGCCTGCCAACGCCGCTCCCCGGCGATGGATTCGTTGTAGCCAGTGATATTCGCAACGATGCTTCCGTTATCAGGATGGACCATCACCCACCTGGCAATTTCGCTGGCGACGCCACCCCGGATGGCATTGATGGAGGTGGGCCCATTGGGATACACAGCGTTCGACATGAAGACCACGTACGTGTCGCTGGTCTGATCGATCCAGAGAGAGGTTCCGGTGAACCCGGTATGCCCAAAGGAGCCGACTGGGAACAGCTCGCCCCGATTGCTCGAGTAAGGCGATTCGATATCCCAGCCCAGTCCGCGAAGAGCCGTGCCGGTAGCGGGCTGAGAAGGCGTGGTCATTTTTTGGAGCGTGAGCTGCGAGAGAGGAAAGTGGCTGGGTCTGCCGGCCAGCCGGTCGAGCAGATTCTGGGCGTAGACGGCGACGTCTCGAGCCGTGCTGAAGAGTCCAGCGTGTCCGGCAACACCGCCCATGCGGCGCGAGGTTGGATCGTGGACCACTCCCCGCAGCATGACGCCTTGATCGTACTGCGTGGGGGCGATACGGCCGCGCCAGCTTTCAGGAGGCAGGAACTGCATATGCTCTACGCCCAGCGGCTCGGCCAGGTATCGCTTCTGGTATTGATCGAGGGTGAGGCCGGAGAGCTTCTCTACCAGCGCGCCGAGCACGATGAAGTTGATGTCGCTGTAACGGAATTGCACGCCGGGAGCCGTGACGGGTGTCGAACTAAAGGCGCGACGCAATCCTTCTGCTTTACCCTCCCATGGATCATCGAGTGAGACATCCGGCGGCAAACCGGAATAGTGGGTCAGCAACTGGCGGATGGTGATGTCCTCCTTGCCATTCGCGGCGAACTCGGGCAGATATTGGGCGACCGGATCGTTGAGGCGAAATCGACCCTGCTCGTAGAGCTGCATGACTGCGGGGGCGGTAGCCAGAACTTTGGTTAACGACGCCAAGTCGAAGATGGTGTCTTCTGTCATGGGTTCGGGAGCGGGAACCAGGGAGCTGTTTCCGTAGGCCTTGTGAAAAATGATCCGGCCGTCGTGGCCGGCGATCACCACCGCGCCGGGGAATTTTTTGGCGGCAATGCCGGCTTCCACAATGCGATCGATTTGGCGAAATTCGGCATCCTGCGCTTTCAATTGCGGAGCCAGCAGCACGATCAGCAGAACTGTGTAGCGCTTTTTGAAGGGGAGCAATTTACTCATGAGCCATCCCAGGATGAATGTCAGCAAAGACCCGATGAGCACGAACCACGTCCAGGCAACTTTGGGAACGAAGTGCGGCTGCTTCCAAAGCAGGACGTTGGCCACTAAACCGCCGATCATGCCGACGATGGCGCCCGCTTCGGTGGCACTTTTGGTAAGGGTACCGAGCAAAAAGACTCCTAACAGAGCGCCGTAAGCGACGGAAGCGATCGACAGGCCCACTTCTACCACGTGGCCTCCGCTGCGCGACATCAGCGCCAGCACGAACAACAAAAGAGCCCAGAAAAAGGTCATGGCGCGCGACAGGCGAGCGCGTTCCCGTTCGTCGGCATCCGGCTTCCAGGCCAGGTAGAAATCCACCATGCTGCTGGAACTGAGCGAGTTGACGGCGGCACTCAGGTTCGACATGGCGGCGGCCAGGATAGCAGCCACCATCAGTCCTGCTACCCCACGGGGCATTTCTGTCACGATGAATGTGGGGAAGACGCGGTCCGGGCTCATACCATTGGTCACGTTACCGTAGAAATAGTAGAGTCCCGTCCCGATGGCAAGAAAAAGCGCGAACTGAACCAGGATAACGCCGCCGCTGGCGAGCAGGGCGATGCGCGACTCGCGCAGATTTTTTGCTGCGAGCAGGCGCTGGACCATCAGTTGATCGGTACCGTGACTGGCCATGGTCAGAAAACAACCGCCGGCAACCCCTGCCCAGAAGGTATAGGTTTGGCTCAGGCTGAAGGCAAAGTGAAAGATGGTGAGCTTGCCCGACGATGAGGCGACGGTGTGGATTGCGTGCCAGCCTCCCGGCACTCGATGAGCAAGCACCAGGACGCTGACCACGGTGCCGGCAACATACAGCGCCATCTGCACCACGTCGGTCCAGATGACGGCGGCCATTCCGCCTTCTAGGGTGTAAATCAACGTCAACAGGACGATGATAGCGATGGAAAGAACATCGCCGGTCCCGATCGCGATACCGACGACGATTGAAACGGCGAACACGCGGACGCCCTCGGCAGCCGCCCGGAGAAAGAGGAAAAGAAAGGCTGTCAGCTTATGCAGCCGGGGACCGAAGCGCTCACCGATGACCTCGTAGGCGGTGAGAAGTTCTCCGCGAAAATAGCGCGGGAGAAAAAGGATGCACACCACAATTCTTCCGAGAAGATACCCGAGGACGATCTGGAGAAATCCCCAGTCTCCCGTATAGGCCAGGCCAGGCACACTGATAATGGTGAGGGTGCTGGTTTCTGCAGCCACGATAGAGAGCGCGATAGCCCACCAGGGAATTTTGCGATCGGCAAGAAAGTAGCTTTTTAGCGAACGGTCCTTGCTCCGGAATTGCAGACCGAAGAGGGTGATGCCAGCCAGATAGAGGGCTACCAGAGAAAGATCAACCGAGCTCAACCGGTGCATTCGTTTACCTGGACTTCATCCTAATATCCGGATGGGCTGCATTAAGGAATTCCGATCTCAGCTGGAGAAGGCAGCGTGTGCTGTTGCTGCCATTGTTCGCGGGCAGCGACAAATTTGTCGCTGCGTAATACCCAGAGTTGGCTCGCCAGATCATAGCGAACCAGAACGTTCTGCAGCGCGTAAGGCCGATGCTCGCGAAGCCAGAGTTCGGAATATTTAAGACGAGCGTAGTCATATCGATCGCGCATGTCTTCACACAGGCCGTCGGTGCCGGAGAGGTTGTAAAGCAATCCGGTGATGCGCTTCGCGTTTTGCGTATCTTCCTGCCACCCGTAGGCCTGTTTGTAGAGGCGGGCAATTTCATCTGCGGTTTCGAATTTCTGGCCGATGAAATCCAGCCTTCGAGCACCCAGTTCCAAGGCGTCGAGCGCGTCGGTCTCCTTCAGTCCGGAATCCCGGAGTCCCGCAGCAGATCGAGCTTGCGCCACCAGCGTGATGGCGCGTTCGGCATGCAGACGCAAGCCCGGCAACAGCGGCCGCAGTTCAGTCGCTATGACCTGGCCTTCGGTGGTCCAGGGATCCATCCAGTACAGTTCATCGGTTTGCTTCTTCACCTTTGCCTGTTGCAGCATTTGGTAGAAGGCGATCAGCTCGCGTTGGGCGTCATTTATTTTTCCTGTCCGGTCGCCATGAAAGACCTGTCCGTAGGAGTCCTGGAACTGTGTCAGGTCGCTGGTTCCCGGCTGCCAGGCTGCGGCTGCACCGAACAGTACGCCGTACCAGTCCTCTTGAAACAGGCCTTCGCCGTCATCGTTCCAGGCGGTGTTGAGCATTCCGGTGCTGTGCGCCGCCTGGCCGTCGCGGACAAAACCCTGGATGTTGCGCAGCGCGGCGTCGTTGTCTGGATAGACACGTCTCCAATTGCTGACCCCGGGAGCGACCCAGGTCTCCATTCCCGCGTCGGTGTAGGGCTTCAGCCAGGACGAATATCCTTCCTCGGCGGGAGAGTAGACCCAGGCGACGGAGATCATATCCTTTGGCAGACGCTTCACTTGCTCGGGAGCATTCATGGCGATGTCGCCCCAGAAGAGCAGGCGGCGATTGAGCGGTGCCAGCTTGTCGTGAATCTGGAGAAGGAAGTCCACGTAGACCGCGCCCAGGCCGCGCGCTGCTACGTCAGCCTGGGTTTGTCCTTTGCCCAGGTCGGAGGTCTCGTCTGCCCCAATGTGCAGGAAGGGGCTGGGAAACATGGCTGCAATTTCGCTGAATAGTTGACTGATCAGCTGCAGGGAGCCCGGTTGACCGGGAGCGAGGAGGTGTCCGAGTGGAGTTTCGGCGAGAGGTGCGTACTGCTCGTACTCCAATATGTGGTGCAGGTGCCCGAAGGCCTCCTGCTCGGGGATGATGGTTACATGGTAGTCGCGGGCGTAGTCGACCAGCTGGCGCACATCTTCGCGGCTCAGGCTGCCGCCGGGCAGGCCTGGCAAAGGATTCGACTGGTATTGCAGGGTGTTCTCAAAGTGGATGCAGTAGACGTTGAGCTTGTAGCCAGCGAAGGTTTGTATCTGTCGTTTTTGAAAGTCCAGGGTGGGGAATGGTCCGCGAGAGAGGTCGTCTAACATTCCCCGGTAGCGCATTGCGGGCCAGTCGCGGATCACTGCTCTTTGGAGAATTGCTGAGGAACCTTCGCCGCTGGTTAATTGCTTAACGGTTTGGGCCCCGTAGAAGATGCCTGCCGAACTCGATGCGATGACCGCCAAACCTTTTTTTGTGGGAAGGATGATGTAGCCTTCTTGCTGCATGGGCTCATCGATTGTTGTATTCGCGCTGGCGAGTAGGCGTGCGGCAGGGTGCGATTGCGCCCGGAGTAGTTCGATGACTACGGTACCGTGACCTTTGCGCAGGTTCAACTTTACGAACCAATCGGAGAGGTCCTGCCCAGCAAAACGGTCTTCCGGGGCAGAACTCGTGACGACTGAGACACCGCGGGCCAGCCTGAGAGGATCGCGCGGGGAGTATTCGCGTGGGATGGGAATCAGCTTTGTTGTGTCAGCGCTTGCGGTGGCAGCGCTTGCGATTCCGCACGCGCTCAGTAAGAGCAGGGCCACGGCAACTAGCCGTTTGCTGATCACCAATATCGTATCCTTCGCACCCTCACCTCACGACCGCTCTGGACGAAAGAACCGCAGGTCCCTCCACTACGCTACGCTCCGGTCGGGATGACAATTCTGTTGCGCCCGTAAGAGAGCGGACCCGGATTTCCGACTTCGCATTGCTAGCAACGACGACGTATGCGGATCAACGCCACCGCTCTCGACAGGAAATCCGGGGGAGCGTAGTGGAGGGACCTGCGGTTCTTTCGTCGCATACTCACACACCCCCTGTAGAGAGCTGTTAGAGTTTGTCGTTCGTCTGGGGTCAATGTTTGCTGGCTTCGCCTTCGGTGATAGTAATGTACTTGTCGATTGGTAGTTCCGTAAATCGTTCAGTTGCGCCACTGGGTTCGGGCCACTTAACTTCCAGCCAATCGATCTTGGTGCGCGCACCCAAGCCAAGCACCACACGAGGATCGTGTGAGGAAAGATAACTACCTCCTCCTACCTTGGTTCGCGTGCGCTTGAGATCTCCAGCCTGGTACGTGATGCGCGCGCCAATCGCATCACGATTCGACTTTTTCCCTACCAACTTGATTCCCAGCCAATGATTGTCTTTGGCCGCCTGGTTGCGCAGCAGCAATGGCGCATCATCATTCACTGAGACCAGAACATCAACGGCGCCGTCGTTATCGAAGTCGCCGATCGCCAACCCCCGGGCAGAAATATTTCTGGCAAAGAGCGGACCACTGTCTGCGCTCACGTTGTGCAAGCTTTTCCCGTCGCTGTGAAACAGCATCAGAGGCTCGCGATACGTCACATCCTTCTGCATGGTTTCGATCAGGTCGTCGGGGTTTCCGTTGGCCAGGAATAAATCGAGGTTGCCGTCGTTGTCGTAGTCGAAAAACTTCAGACCCCAGCCGCTCATCAAGCGCGTCGCCGCCCCGATGGCTGTCGAGTTGGCCTGGTCATCGAAGGTTTCATCGCGATTGTTCTGGTAGAGCGAATACCGTTCGTGGTCGATGTTAGCGACAAAGAGATCCATCCAACCGTCCTGATTAAAGTCGGCCGAATCAACTCCCATGCCGGAGCGGGGCCGGCCCGTTTCGCTAAACCCCACACCAGCCAGCGCAGCTATCTCGTCGAACTTTCCGTTGCCACGGTTCATGTAGAGAAAATTCTGGACCGTATCATTGGCCACGAACAGATCCATCTTGCCGTCATTGTTCAGGTCGGTGGCGACCACGCCCCAGGCTTTCCCCAAGTGCTTCGCTATCCCGGAAGATTGGCTGACATCGGAGAAGGTTCCATCCCCATTGTTGTGGAACAGCCAGCTGGCCGAGGGCTTGTAAAGCGTTGGGACACAATACCCGGGCTTGTTGTAGGCGACGCAGTTCAGGTTCCCGGTTTTGCTGAATAGAACGAAATTGCAGACAAACAGGTCCAGCCGCCCGTCGTTGTCGTAGTCAACCCAAACCGCGCTTGAGCCCCATCCGGGAGCCGAGACCCCGGCTTTGTTTGTAACGTCGGTGAAGGTTCCGTCGCCGTTGTTGTGATACAGAATGCTTTTTCCGTACTGGGTCACATACAAATCCGGAAATCCGTCACCGTCATAGTCTCCGACGGCAATTCCCTGCCCGTAGCCGCCGCCGGCGACTCCGGCCTTCTCCGTTACATCCGTGAAAGTTCCGTCTCGATTGTTGCGATAGAGCGCGTTGCGCAGAGGGGGATCGGGATGGTAGAAGTCGCATTCGCCGCTGTTGACGAGATAGATGTCCATCCATCCGTCATTGTCGTAATCCAGAAAGGCGCAACCTGCCCCTGTAGTTTCAGGAAGATATTTTTGCAGAGACTTGCCGGCGGTGTGCTTCCAGGTAATGCCGCTCGCGGAGCCGGGTACTTCTGCGAATGGATAGGCCGGTGTGGAAGCAGTCGCGAGCCGGGGCCAGGAAGCGTATGCACCGGCCATGCATGCCATGCCCTGGACGAAATGCCGACGGGACCACCGTGTGCTTTTCAAGGTCACTGCGTAGGCTGGGCTCCCTGTGCGCCTGCCGGTGCTGAGGTTTTCTGCTGCAGAGCGAACTCGCGCTCCGCGTCTTCTTTGCGGCCGGTGCGCGCGTAGGCGGTCGCCAGGCTGTAGTGTCCCGCAGGGTTCGCGGGTTGCAGTTTGACTGCTCTTTCCAGAGGGGCGACGGCTTCCGGGTACTTCTTTTCCGCGAGAAGCACCATGCCGAGCCCGAGGTAGGCATCAGCAAAATTGGGATCGAGCTGGGTGGCTTTGGAGAAATGCTGCTCTGCCCCCGGTAATTCCTGCGCCTGGCGCGCTAGTTCTCCAAGTACATATTCCGCACCAGCATTTGCGGGATCGATCTCCAGTTCCTGTTGCAACTCTTTCTTGGCCTGCTCGGCAAAGTCCGATGGCGGATTTGGCTTGGAAAGGATAAGCCGCGCCAGGCGAAAATGGATCGCTGGATAGCGCGGATTTTGCTCCAGAATCTTCCGATAGTCTTTTTCCGCTTGATCCCATTTCCCTTGCTGCTCTGCGGCATCTGCATCCATCTCGAGCGCGGGTATGGAGGTGGGAGCCGTTGTCGCCAACTCGCTGGCTGCACGCGCAGCTAAATCGGAATAAGCATGGGTGAGTACGTACAAGACTTCGGGATCATGGGAAAACTGCCGGCTCAACATCCGTAAGAAGTCTTGTAGGGGATCCGGCTGCTGCAGGGTGCTGGCACAACGAACACCGTCGAGGCCGACTCTCCTTTGCAGCTCTTTGTCGGTGATGTGTGGGGCAGCCTTGGCGAGCAGAGGCAATGCCTCGGCGCAACGGCCGCTCTCGGCCAGGGTCGCGGCATGTTCCGCGACAGCGGGAGTAACTGCAGCTGGCTTGCTCGCGACCTGCGCTATCGAAGGGAGACTGATGCCTAGCGCGAGGAATATCGGGAGGGTCAGCTTGGACAATGTGGCCATCATGAGGTCGAAAGCGAGATTTAAGCAATCATCCCAAAAAACAAGGGGCAGACGCTCTTACTCGAGCGTCTGCCCCTGAGTTTAACAGGGCGCCTAATAGTAGAACTTAAACGCGAATTGTATGTTTCTAGCGGGTTGCGAAGTATTGATCAGCCCAAAGGTTGCACTCGGGAAATTGGTATTGGGATGACCTAGCTGAACATTGTTGAATGCATTCAGGAAGTCGCCCCGGAACTGGATGTATTTGGATTCGGTGATATGGAAGGACTTCAGCAGACCGATATCTGTATCCGCATAGCCCGCTCCGGTTTGAGGTCCCTGTAATGGGCAATTACCAAAGGTAAATTGCGCTGGTTCGGAATATCCGGCTGGGCTCAGATACTGATAGCCCTGGAACGATCCGTTGTTAATGCTCGCTTGACGGCCAAAGGTCTGCATCTGGAGCGGGTTGCAATTCGGACGAGCACCACGGCCCCCGGTATTCGAGGTATCGGTGGCGTTATAAACGGCCAGCGGAAAGCCGCTATGAAGGGTGAGAATCGTGGAAGCCTGCCACCCGCCCACAACAGCGTTGACAACCGAGTTCATGTTCTTGCCGATCAGCTTATCCCTGCCAATCGGGAGATCGTAAGTAGCATACGAGGCAAGAATGTTCTTGGAGTCAAAGTAGCAGCTCGCGTAATCAGCATGCGGGTCGTACATGTTTTGGTAATACGGCGATCCCGGTGTCGCCTGGGTGGCAGAGCCCCAGGTGCCATAGTATCCACTGTTGTTCGACATGCAATGCGACCAGGTGTAGGCAACCTGACCCTCGAGCCCATTGGAAATACGCTTCTGCAATACAGCCTGCAGCGCGTGGTAGGTTTGGAACCCCTCGCTGGAGGTTCCGGATACGGTCGAGAGGTCCTTCACCAACGCGGGATTGCCCTGGAAGTAAAGGCTAGGTCCAACTACCCCGTTATTTAGCGTTTGCTGCGCGTAAGGTGTCGGCACGATCAGGTGCGTTCCATGATCGCCGACATAGCCAAGCTGGAAAGTAGTCGTCGCGCTGGCTTCACTCTGGACGGTAAGGTTCCATTCCTGATTCATCTCAGGCTGCACCTTGGGCGCCCAAACATACATGATGGCTCCCGCGAACGGATCGCCTGGGACAGCTCCACCAGGGCCAGACTGTGTCTGGTCAGTCGGGCTATTGTAGACCGCGGACACCTCCGTCGGCGTGAACGGGGGGTTGCGAGCAAGGCGAAGGTTGGTACCGGTACCTTCCAGGTAGGAGGAAATGGTGTAAGCGCCACGCAGGACCGTCTTGCCTTGCAGCCACGCAGGTGAATATGCGAAGCCGACGCGGGGCTGGAAGTCAGGCAAACCGTACACCGAGTTGTAAAGCGAGCGGCTGTTGCCACCTACGCCTGCATATTCGATGGCGCCGGTGACCAGGTTCAGATTGTCCTGGCGATTGTTCAGTTCCACCCAGGGGGTGCTGGCTTCGTAGCGCAAACCGAGATTCAGAGTAAGCGTGGGCGTAATGCGCCAATCGTCCTGACCATATCCGCCAAACCTCCACGCCATCTGGTGCCAGGTGCCGCCGGTGCTCACACCCTTGCCGGTTGCACCTGGATAGCCGGTGAAGAAGTCGGCGGCCGGATCGCCCGTGAAGGCGCCACCGAACAGGATGGAACCGTACTCGCCACTGTTACCGCTGTAGAAAGTGTCTAAGCGGTAACGCCACATCTGGAAGCCGGTCTTGAATACGTGCTTGCCGCGGGTGATGGTTACGCCATCGTCGAACTGAATCACCGTGTCGTTGAAATTCTGGTTTATGACCGCGTTGCCAACGTTGGTGAGCGTCCCATTACCAGGAGCCGGCGCCGTGCCACCGCCAAAGCCCAGCAGCAACAGGCCGGGACCGACGCTGTTGGCGTTCGCAATTCCAAGTTCGGTGCCAAGGTCGCCAATCGAGGGCACAAACGATGTATCCGTCGTGATCCCGATCCATGACGCGCCGAAACGAGCTTCATTCAATATGTTCTGGCTGAACGTGTGGGTCCATGTTCCGACCACATTGTGGACTGGAGCGTGGGTGGCCGTGTTGGCCAGAATGGCGAGCGAATTGGTCAGAGGGTCATTTTGATATTGCTGCGAGTAGCGGCCGCTGAGGCGGTCTCTCTGGGTAATATTCCAGTCGACCTTGGCATCGCCCTGGTCTGTGTTGTACGCCTGGTTGGTCTGGTTGATCGCGTTGTTGGTGAGGTTGCCGTTGATCGGCGTGGGATAAAACTTCGATGCAAACAGAGCCGCTGCCACAGGGTTTATCTGTGTAACGGGAATCTGGTTTTGGACGTAAGGCACGCCTGTGGTCGGATTCTTTAGCTGCGTCGTCAGCTGCGAAAAGTCGCCATTACGCTCGTTGTTGGTGAAGACAGTGATGAACTGGCTGGTGGTCGGGTGGTCGAAACGCTGACCCTGGTAATCCGCAAAAAAGAACAGCCGGTCCTTGATGATCGGGCCGCCAATGGTGCCACCAAACATATTCCAACGCACTGCTGCGCGGGCCAGTTCGTTGCCCGGACCATTGAACTTGTTCTCCCACTGGTTGGCATTCAGTTTGTCGTTGCGGAAGAACTCCCAAACATCGCCGTGGAACTGATTGGTGCCCGACTTGATCGAAGCGTTGATAATACCGCCCGAGTAATTGCCGAACTCTGCCGGAGCATTGGACGTGATCAGGTTGAATTCCTGGATCGCGTCAGGGGAGGGAGTGAAGCCCAACTGGTTTTCAGAGGTCTGATTGTTATCCATCCCGTCCAGGATGAAGTTATCGGACTGCTCACGGTGACCATCAATCGACGGGCGGCCGCCGTTGGCCGTGTTATCGCCGTTATTGAAGGTGGAGTTGTCAGGGGTAACGCTTCCCGGGGCGAGCAGGGTCAGCTCGACGTAGTTGCGCGTCGCCAGCGGGATGCCGACGATCGTGTTCGAGTCGATCAGCGTACTGACCTGGGTAGTATCGGCTTGCAGCTGGGGAGCCTCGGAGGAGACCTGCACCGTATTGGTGACCGCGCCAACCTTCATCTTGAAGTCAACACGCGCCCTCTCATTGAGGACCAGCGTGATGGGCGGCAACACTTCGCCTTCAAAACCGGCTGCTTCGGCCTTCAGCTCATAGGTGCCGATGGGGAGATTGTTGAAGTTGAAAACGCCACCCGAGCCGGTTTTGGTGGTTTGGGAGGTGCCCCGCTCGGTATCTCTGGCGGTGACGGTTGCGTCATTGAGGACTGCGCCTGCCGCATCCTCCACTGTTCCCGTGATGGCGGCAGTGGTCTGCTGACCCCAGACGGTTTTACAGACGCTAAATGACCCTAGGACCATTACGAGGGCGAAGCCCCATAAGGAAATGCGTTTCATACTCGCCTCCAAAACCAAACAATGTCTACCGGGGCCCTATTAACAGGAACGATTCGCAACTCTTGGACTGGCTGCTCTGCACCGGGTATTTACTTCAGTGAGCGTACTATATCCACAGCTTGAGTGGATTGCAAGCAAGATTTGTTGAGGAAAAAACATTTTTTTTATCGGGCTTTGAAATTAAGTCTAATTAAGTATCCTGTTAGGTGGGGGCGACGGTCCGCCCGCCCGTGCAGTCCACCCAGAACTCGCCACAAGGGCGCCGGGGGAGCGGGCTTCGTTTCGGGGTTGTAGCCCTGAGGGCATCTTCGTTATAGCCCTCAACAGTCTTGAGGGGGAGGCCTGCGATATCCCACATTTCGCGAAAAACCAGCGAGATGCCCCGAAATTCCTGTACGTAGCTCTGGATAGGACCGCGTGTGCGCTTTTCTGAGAAGGGCGCATCAAGTTCAGGAAACCCACGAAACCACACAGGAAATCGGGGGGTGTGGGCACCCGGCTATCGGCGCGGGGATAGAGCCCAAAAGCGCGTTCACCGCAAAGAGAAGGGCGGTTTCCAGGTAACTAAATTTGCAAACCACTATGTTAACTACATTGGGATACTAATCGCGGCGGCCGCCTGGTGTATTGGTGACGCGGCTACTTCGCAGCCCGTCCCGGGCCCAGATACCGCCCCTTCACGCCCTGCTAAAATCAACCGCGACTGGGCCGCAGCCTGTAAAGCACATGCGTCCATTTGATAAGGAGAAGCGTCATGGGACTTTTGGAAGATGCAGAGAAGATCGCCGGAGCTGTGATTGCCGTAGAGGGTGTTAAGAAGGTGGATCCGAACGCATCGATTTTGACCGAAGGGGCGGCTGCCGTTGCAGGTTTCAAAGGTGCGGGCGCCGTCGCTGAGCACCTGGAAAATAAGGAAGAAACAAACAACGGCTAAGCCGTGCGCGCTGTCTACTCCGCGCGCAGCGCCTCCACTGGATTAACCAACGCTGCCCGACGCGCTGGGATGTAGCTAGCCAGCAATGCCGCACCAGCAAGCACTGCGGCCACCAGCCCTAAGATCGGCGGATCCCAGAAGCGTACTCCAAAAAGCAGCTTACCTATGAGGGAGGTAGCGGCCACCGAGCACAGCAGACCTGCTGTGATTCCCAAGGCAACCAGCCATCCGGCCTCCTGCAGTATCAATCGATACACCTCACGGCGCTGCGCTCCGAGCGCCATGCGTACTCCGATCTCCCGGGTTCTCTGGCTTACGGAATAAGCAATCACTCCGTAGAGCCCTACGACACCAAGCAACAAGGCCAATCCGGCAAACGCTCCCACCAGCCAGGCCGAGCAACGGTGTAGAAACGCAGAAGGCGAGTCATTGATTCGCTCGTTCATGGTGTCCCCACCAAAAGTAACAATCCCGGGATCAATTTGATGGATCGTTTGCACCATGCCTGATAAAAGGGACTGCTCTGCAACCGAGGTGCGTACGACCACGGCGAAGTCATTGTTAGTGGCCTGACTGAAGGGAAGGTAGATGGCGGGCCGGATCTTCATATCCAGCGGGCCCTCCTGCAGGTCATCGACGATGCCGATGATGGTGATGGCCGGAGGGCCGTCCATCAGAATCTGCTTGCCGATCGGATCTTCCGCGGGGAAATACTGTTTCTCAAGAGTGCGGTTGATGATCGCGACTTGCGGCTTCGACATGTCCTCGCTCTCAGCAAACTGGCGCCCACGCAGAAGCCGCGCTCGCAGAGTCGCAAAGTAGCTGGGGCTCACAGACCGGTCATTGGCCTCGTTTTGTTCTCTGAGAATAGGCTTGCCGCCCACCTGGAACTGTTTTATACCGTCCCCGTCCCCGAGCGGGAGTCCGTCGGAGACGGCGGCCGATTTGACTCCAGGCAATCTCGCAAGTCGATCGATGATTTGCTGTTCGAGCAATGCCAACGATTCTGGTTTCGCATACCGGTCACTATGAGCGCCGATCTGCAGCATGGCGAGATGGTCTGGCTCTAATCCGATCTCTACATGAAGCAGGCGATATAAGCTTTTGCCGAGCAGGCCGGCGCTCACCAGCAGCACCAGCGCGAGAGCTAGTTCGATGACAACCAGATGTTTCCCGAAGCGACGCCAAACGGTTCCCGCCGAGCCCCGGCCGCCTTCTGCCAAGCCTTCTAAAATATGCAAACGAGGCAGGCGCAGGATGGGGGCAAGGGAGAAAAGCAGGCCCGCGAAAAGCGACAAGGCAACGGCGAAGAGGCTGACGTGGAGGTTGAATCCGACTTCCTGCAGGTAGGTCATGCTGGCCATCATGTCCGGGGGGACAAGGCGGATTACGAGCCGCATAGCCTCATAGGCAGCTGCCACGCCGAGGGTGCTGCCGGCAAACGACAGTAACATGCCCTCGGTCACCGACTGAAGGATCAGACGCGCGGAAGAGGCGCCGAGCGCGCTGCGGATGGCGGTTTCCCGCTTCCGGTTTTCGGAGCGGACCAGCAGCAGGCTGCATATATTCACACACACGATGACCAACAGCAACGCCGCTCCACCGAGGAGTACCAGAAGAATGGGGCGGACGTCGCCGACTATGACTTCTGTGAGCAGGAGCACGGTGGAACTGCGGCTGCGATTCGAATCTGGATACTTGCTTTCCAACGCCGCAGCAATCGACTTCATGGCAGCCACGCTAGTGGAGACGGAAACGCCATCACGTAGCCGGGCGATTCCGAAAAGATTGTGGCAACCCCGGCAGCTAAGTGAGTTCCCCGTGGCATGGAGCGTCGCCCAGAAGTCGGCAGGTTCGGCAGGTGAGAAATGGAAGTCCCTGGGCAGCACGCCGATGATGGTGTTGGAAACTCCGTCCAAGGTAACCGTCTTACCTAATACATCCGCTCGTCCACCATAGCGGCGCTGCCAGGCAGAGTAGCTCAGCAGCACGGTGTCAGGGGCTGAAGCGAGGTCCTCACCGGGGCGGAAATCTCGCCCCAAAACCGGACTAACCCCAAGCGTACGAAAGAAGCCGTCGCTCACCCGGGTGCCTTCCGCTCTCTCGGCACCAACGGGCGTGCTCAATATGAAACCGTCCGCCTCATAGACATCGAGCGATTGGAAGACGCGGTTGAGATTCTTCCAGTCCAGGTAGTCAGGATAGGAAAGATGGTATTGCGAGCCCAGGGCATTGCTCTCATAGAGACTTACCAGGCGCGCCGGGCTTCGATACGGCAGCGGCTTCATCAGCACCGCATCGACAAAGCTGAAGATGGCCACGTTGGCGCAGATACCCAGTGCCAGCATGAGAATTGCCGTGAAGGCGAATCCGCTGTTTTTTCTCAGCTGCCGCAGGGCGAAGCGAACATCCCGAAACAGTGCTTCGAGCAAGGGGATAGTACTGCGATCACGATAAGCCTGCTTGGTTGACTCCAGGCCGCCCAACTGCAAAATAGCGTCGCGCCGCGCCTGCTCTGCCGTCAAGCCGGCACGCATCTTATCCTCGACATGCATCGCGATGTGGCTGTCTATCTCCGCCGCTAATGCGCGCTCCCGATGCTCCCTAAGTGCCAGGCCGGCAATCCGCGATAACCACGCTCTCAGCCGCTTCATGGCATATCTCCAGTCAGAAACCGCGCCAGGATCGCAGTCGTCTGCTCCCAATCGCGCGCTTCCTTCTCCAATTGTTTCCGGCCTGCCCTGGTAAGTTGGTAGAACTTTGCCTTGCGGTTGTTCTCTGAAACGCCCCAGTGGGACACAATTGATCCTTCCTGCTCCAGCTTGAGCAGTGCGGGATACAGGGTTCCGTAGTTGAGGGAGAGAAGATCTCCGCTGGTTTGCTCAATGCGGCGAGCGATTCCGTATCCGTGCAGAGGTCCCAGCGTCTGCAGGGTCTTGAGCACCATCAGTGCCAGCGTGCCTTGCCAGACGTCCGCCTTGTCGCCCATGGTTCTCCTATTGCTTGACCATAGGAATATTGCCATGCTTTCTATGGGAAAGCAATAGGGATATGAGCGAAAGGGCGATCGAGGTCCGCGGGAAGCCGGGATTTCCTGCTTCGCACTGCCGGCAACGGTCATGTGTGCGACTCTCCCCAAAGAGAGCCGCTTGAAGCTCATCAACGCAACGGGGCTTCACAGGAAATCCCTGGTATAGTGCCCTTGTCCACGCGGGGGAGATTCCGTATGACCCTGAGAAGCTGTATTGGTGTATTCGCCCTGGCAGCACCCCTTTGCATGGCTCAAGCTCCGCAGAGCAGACCTTCCGGGCGCCCTGTCCCGTCGGACCGGGAGAAGGCAGGACTTCGCGGACCAGTGAAGACCTGCGTGGAAGAAACCACATATCCCTCCTGGACTGATTCCAACGGTCTGCCCAGCGTTCCCTTCACCCGAAGATCGGAATTGGACTACGACGAGCAAGGGCACCTGCTCGCCAGGCTGGACCGCAATCCGGATGGTTCGGTTTGGGCGGTCCGCAATACTTATGACACTTCCGGCAAACTGATCAAGACCACTTCGGGAAAGGAAGGTAGCCCTTCCGACGCGACCCAATATGCCTACGATGAGCAGGGAAGGCTGACTAGCATTACTACGAACGGCGCGCCGCCGGTCATCTTTCATTACGACGAACAGGGACACAAAACGAAAGTACAGACTTCCCGAGCCGAGGATTACCGGGCAAACGTCGGGATTGCCGGCTCCCCCTTCGACGCAGCCGATATGCCCCCAAACCTGGCGGGCGGTGGAACGGCGACTACAAAATACGACGAGAATGACCGGCCTACCGGGGTTGAGGTTCGTAACGCACAAGGCGAATTAGTGAGCCGGGCGGTTCGCGTCTACGACCCACAAGGGAATGTTAAGGAGGAAAAGCAGATCCTGGACGATCCAATCAATATTTTTCCGGCAGAGGTGCGGGCTAAGATTGCGAGCGAACCGGGCCAGGCTGACGCCGTCCGGGCGCAACTTACCCAAGCGATGGGCGGGCATGAAGGATTCACTTCTATCGGATACACATACGACACACAAGGTCGGGTCATAGAACAAACTCAACAATTCTCCAACATGGTAGAGCGAACCGAGACTACGTATAACGAGCAGGGCGACGTAGCGGGAGAGAAAAGACTAAGTACGCAGGAGGGCGAACAGGAGCAGCCGCCTCAGAGTCCCGAAACTCGTTTTACGTATCACTACGACCAGCACGGGAACTGGACTGAGAAAATCGCCTTGCAATCTACGAGTGCCCGGGGCGCGTTTGAGCCCACCTACACCACGCGGCAAACCTTAACTTACTTTTGAGACCTTATTCATTCGGGTTCTGCGTACAAGTCGTTAGCAGCGAAGCCGCTTCCTGTTCTTGGGCGCACGGGTTTGTTGGCGGTAACGCCTGCCCCGTCTCCGCCGAGCCAGTCGCGACGAGGAGCCGCTTCATATCTGGCAAATTGGACCGAATGGTAGAACCGTCCCCTCCCATATCCGAGCATTTCAGCAAGGGGCACTAAGGCCCTGATGACCTGCGATCC
>CAZSUK010000455.1:0-3967 GCA_964609355.1 uncultured Acidobacteriaceae bacterium
CGGCAACGGCAAGAATGCCGCCCAGGTTGTCCGACGGGTGGCCCCACTCGGCGGCAAGCCAGGTGTCGTTGAAGTCGAGCCAGCGAATCATGGCGCCGATGTTGAACGCAGTTTGAACCGGATCGAGTTGAAAAGCCGTACCGGGCACCCTGGCGCCGTTAGGGACGATCGTTCCGGGAACGATGGGGCCCAGCAGCTTGGTGCAGGCAGGATACTCAAGCGCCTCGAGCCCGCAACCAAGTGTGTCGATGAGGCAATTACGCGCTGTTGTGTACGCCAGCTCGCTCTCGATGGTGTAGCTGTATACGTAATCGGCAATGTCGATCAGGACCTGGTCATAGGGTGGGCGTTTCCCACTTACGTGAATGGACATGCGGTCTAGGGTCTCTCAGAGAGGGGCACAAAAGGAAGGTCTTCAGGCCCGGTGTAAGTGGCAGACGGTCGAATGATTTTGCCATCGGCGCGCTGCTCGAGGATATGGGCGCTCCAACCGGAAGTACGGGCCAGAACGAAAAGCGGGGTGAACATTGCTGTGGGAATTCCCATCAGGTAATAAGAGACAGCGCTAAACCAGTCAAGGTTCGGGAACATGCGCTTGGTTTCCCACATGACCGCTTCCAGACGCTCGGCGATACGGTACATGGCGAAGTCGCCGCTGGCTTCCGCCAGATCGTGAGAGACCTTCTTGATGATGGCATTGCGCGGATCGCTGACGGTATAAACGGGATGACCGAAGCCGATGACTACTTCCTTCTTTTCGAGGCGCGCGCGAATATCCCGTTCCGCCGCATCGGGCGAGGGGTAGCGCTGCTGAATTTCGAGTGCCACTTCATTGGCGCCGCCGTGCTTAGGTCCGCGCAGTGCTCCGATCGCGCCGGTGATGCAGGAGTAGATGTCGGAGCCTGTGCCGGCGATCACCCGGGCGGTGAAGGTAGAGGCGTTAAACTCATGCTCGGCATAAAGAACGAGCGACACCTGCATGGCGCGAACCCATTCTTTGCTGGGCGGCTCTCCGTGAAGCAGCGCAAGAAAGTGCCCGGCCAACGTGTCCTCTCCCGAGTCCACGTCAATGCTTTGTCCGTTGCGGCTGTAGTGGTGCCAGTACAGCAGCATCGAACCGATGGTCGCCAGCAGCACATCGGCGCACTCGATCGCTCCCGCCGGGCTATGGTCATCTTTTTCCGGCAGCACGCAGCCGAGCGCGGAGACGCCGGTGCGCAGCACGTCCATTGGATGGGCCGCCGCGGGCAACTGTTCCAAAACCTCATACACGTTGGCGGGCAAACCGCGCAGGCGAGCCAACTTCTGCTTGTACGCGGCGAGTTCCATGGTGTTGGGAAGCTTGCCGCGTAACAACAGGTAGGCCACCTCTTCAAACTCGCAGTGAGCGGCCAGATCGGCAATGTCGTAACCGCGGTAGTGCAGGTCGTTCCCGGTCCGGCCCACGGTACAGAGGGCGGTATTGCCGGCAGGCGTTCCGGAGAGGGCAACAGATTTTTTTGGTTTGAATGCTGCTGGCTGCGGATCCGTGGTCGTGGCCATGTGTTATCTCCCAAAGTTAAGTACGCTTAGCGGCCGCGAATAGCTCGTCGAGCTTTTGCTCATAGGCCTGATAGCCGAGGAACTCATAAAGTTCGGCGCGGGTCTGCATCAGGTTGAGCACACTGCTCTGCGTACCTTCGTTACGGATGGCATGGTACACCTTCAGGGCGGCGGCGTTCATTGCGCGGTAGGCGGCGCAACAGTAGAGCACAATGTCTACCCCGGCCGCACCGAGCTCTTTTGCCGTGTACAGAGGGGTCTGCCCAAATTCCGTAATGTTGGCCAGGATGGGCACACCGGCCGCCCGCTTGAACCGCGGATACATGGCCAGATCGGTTACTGCCTCAGCAAAGATCATGTCTGCGCCGGCCGCAACATAGGCGGTAACGCGATCGAGAGCGGCCTCGATGCCCTCGCCTGCCAGCGCGTCGGTACGGGCCATGATGACAAATTCCGGATCGGTGCGGGCGTCCACCGCTGCCTTGATGCGATCGACCATTTCCGCTGCGGGGACGAGTTCCTTCCCGGGCCGATGACCGCAACGCTTTGCCCCAACCTGGTCTTCCATGTGCACCGCCGCGGCTCCGGCGCGCTGCATGGAGCGGATGGTGCGGGCAATATTGAAGGCGCTGCCCCAACCGGTGTCGATATCCACCAGCAGCGGCAGGTTGGTCACCTCGGTAATGCGGCGCACGTCGACCAGCACGTCTTCCATGGTGCTGATGCCCAGGTCGGGCATGCCCAGCGAGTTGGCAGCTACGCCGCCGCCGGACAGGTAAAGCGCGCGATACCCCGTAGCCTGCGCCATGCGCGCCGTGTAGGCGTTGATGGCGCCAATCACTTGCAATGGATGCTCCTGCTGAACGGCGGAGCGGAAGCTTTCAGTGCCCACGATGTTCCCTTCTCAAACTAGATCCTAAATGGGTAGACTCGGCTTGCTATGAATAAAGTCTTTTCCAACCCCGAGGACGCGGTCGCCGATATCCCGCCGGGGGCGACCGTGATGCTGGGGGGATTCGGCCTTTGCGGTATTCCCGAGAACTCGATTGCCGCCCTGGTGCGGCGCGGGGTGACGGGTCTGCACACCATCTCAAACAATATGGGCGTGGACGGGTTTGGCCTCGGGCTGATGCTGGAGGCGGGCATGATCTCTTCCCACATCGGCAGCTACGTGGGCGAAAACGCGCTGCTGGAGAAATTGGTCATTGCCGGCACACTCAAGGTCACGCTGGTTCCGCAGGGCACGCTAGCGGAGCGCATCCGCGCCGGCGGCGCCGGCATCCCCGCCTTCTACACCCCAACCGGTGTGGGCACCCTGGTCGCTGAGGGCAAAGAACAGCGCACGTTCGATGGACGTGACTATGTGCTGGAGACGGCGCTCAAAGCAGATTTCGCGCTGGTGAAGGCCTGGAAGGGCGACCGCCAGGGCAACCTGATCTATCGCCGGACGGCGCGCAATTTCAACCCCATGATGGCGACCGCCGCGCGCATCACCATTGCCGAAGTAGAGGAGCTGGTAGAGCCCGGCGAACTCGACCCCGACGCGATCATGACCCCGGGGATCTATGTCAAACGCATCTTCAAATGCATGTCGTGCGAGAAGCGTATCGAGCGCCGGACTATAAGGAAAGCCAATGCAGGAGATTGAAAAGCGCAACCGCATCGTGAAACGCGTAGCCCGGGAGCTGCAAGACGGCTTTTACGTCAACCTGGGCATCGGCATGCCAACGCTGGTCGCCAACCATGTTCCACCGGGTATCGAAGTCGTGCTGCAGTCGGAGAACGGCATGCTTGGGATTGGGCCCTATCCTCTGGAGGAAGAGCTGGATCCTGACTTGATCAACGCCGGCAAGGAGACGGTTTCCATACAGCCCGGGACGTCCTTCTTTTCCAGCGCCGATTCTTTCGCAATGATCCGCGGAGGCCACATCAACCTCAGCATCCTGGGAGCGATGGAGGTCGACGCCAAGGGGAGCCTGGCGAACTGGATCATCCCCGGCAAGATGGTCAAGGGGATGGGCGGGGCAATGGACCTGGTAGCCAGTGCACAGCGGGTCATCGTCGCCATGGAGCATACGACGCGCGACGGGCGCCCGAAAATCCTCAATGCCTGCAGATTGCCGCTGACTGGGGTGGGTGTAGTCGATTCCATCGCAACTGAGTTGGCGTGGATCGACGTAACCCCTAAGGGTCTGGTACTAGAAGAAATTGCCCCCGGAGTTTCCGTTGCCGAGGTGCAGGCGGCGACGGAGGCTCCGTTGATGATTAGCCCAGCATTAAAATCACTCGGTTGAAATCACTCGAGAGTGTTGCCGCCGTTGACTGAGATCTTCTGCCCGGTGATGAATCTCCCCGACTCACCGGCGAGAAAGGCGACTGTATTGGCCACATCTTCGGGCGTTCCCATGTGCTTCATGGGCACTCT